>JABDBG010000004.1:42440-63305 GCA_013288745.1 Bacteroidota bacterium | reverse complement strand
AAAAATAAAGACAACGGTCGATCTTGAATTGCAGCAAGATGTGATCAATATCTTAAACCAGCACCACAATGTTTTAAAAGGAAATGGCATCAATAATACCTGCGCCCTGGTTCTTGATGTAGAAACAGGCAACACTTTGGCCTATGTCGGCAATGTGATCGATAAGCAAAATCCGGATATGGAAAGTGATGTGGATGTGATAAAAGCACCGCGCAGTCCGGGTAGTACATTAAAGCCAATTTTATATGCAGCGAGCCTGACCGACGGATTGATTCTTCCTAATTCTATCATTCCCGATATCCCAACACAGATCGGTGGTTATGCGCCAAAGAATTTTGATCTGGGGTATGATGGCGCCGTGCCTGCATCACAGGCCTTGGCGCGTTCTTTAAATATCCCTGCAGTAAAATTATTGCAGCAATATAAATACCAGCGTTTTTATGATGTGTTGAAACAATGCGGCATTTCTACTTTAGATAAGCCCGCAGATAATTATGGATTAGCGTTAATACTCGGCGGTAGTGAAGTGAAAATGTGGGATATCGCCGGCATTTATGCAAGTATGGCCAGGACAGTAAATCATCAAAATAAAAATAAAGGATTGGCGATGTCGGATGATTTTCATCCGCCTAATTACCTGGCAGAAAAAACAAATTACAAACTACAAATTCCAAATACTGCATTGAATTTTTTTGATGCCACTTCTATCTGGTTCACTTTCCAGGCAATGCAGGAAGTAATGCGGCCGGGCGAAGAGGGGTTATGGCAACAATTTAATTCTTCACAAAAAGTAGCATGGAAAACAGGCACCAGCTTTGGTTTCAGGGACGGTTGGGCAATTGGCGTAACACCTAAATATGTAGTAGCTGTTTGGGTTGGCAATACAGAAGGTGAAGGACGCCCTGGATTGATCGGTGTACAAACTGCTGCGCCAATCATGTTCGATATTTTTAGACAACTGCCTGCTTCGCCCTGGTTCAGATCACCCGAAAATAATTTTGCTTTTATTCCCGTCTGCCATGAAAGCGGTTATCGCGCTAATATTGATTGTCCGGATGTTGACACCATCATGGTTCCCATAAATGGCTACAAAGCGCCGTTATGCAATTACCATAAAATGATCCATTTAGATCCGACAGGAAATTACCAGGTAAATGAAAGTTGCGAATCACCTTCGAAGATGATCAACAAAAGTTGGTATGTCTTAACGCCATCGATGGAATGGTATTACAAACAAAAAAATCACGATTATAAACCGCTTCCGCCATTTCGTTCCAATTGCAGTTTTTCGGAAACCGGAAAGCAAATGGAGCTCATTTACCCGCAGCCGGATGCCAAAATTTATGTACCCCTAGAAATAAATGGTCAGCGGGGAAAAACCGTTTTTTCTGCTGCGCATAGAAGGGCTTCTACAAAAATATTCTGGAGTATTGATGATGAGTACATTACGACCACCACTAATTTCCACCAGATAGCTGTCAGTCCTACGCCAGGCAAGCATATCATCACTTTGGTAGACGAAAATGGGGAATCCATTTCCCGGGAATTTGAGATATTGGATAATACTAAATAAGGCAGATTTTTGGAGCACTTTCCCCAATTTTTCAACAAAGGGGCAAGGAAATTTCATCCACCGAAATATTCGTTGTACCTTTACATGACCGCACGGATTTTTTTCTATTCTTCCCGAGTATTTGAGTTCCGCTGGTCATTAATATCGGGTTAAAATTAATTAACAAGATTTTTTTCGAATTGCCTGTCTAATCGTTGCTATTTAAACAACGACGGTGGCATATTTTGTTTTTTATTTTTCCGAAAGGTTATAAAGAAATTGAAACTTATCTATTATGGCTAAATATATTTTTGTTACGGGTGGCGTTACCTCTTCGTTAGGTAAAGGTATTATTGCTGCATCTCTTGCTAAATTATTACAGGCAAGAGGATTAAGGGTTACTATCCAAAAGTTAGACCCTTATATTAATGTTGATCCCGGAACACTAAACCCATACGAACATGGCGAATGTTTTGTGACAGAAGATGGCGCAGAAACGGATCTTGACCTTGGTCACTATGAAAGGTTCTTAAATATATTTACTTCTCAGGCTAATAATGTAACAACCGGACGAATTTATCAAACCGTAATTAACAGGGAAAGAGAAGGTGCTTATCTTGGTAAAACAGTTCAGGTTATCCCACATATAACGGATGAGATCAAACGCAGAATATTAGCCATTGGCGAGACAGGCGAATACGATATCGTATTAACAGAAATTGGTGGTACGGTAGGTGATATTGAAGGATTACCTTTTATAGAAGCAGTTCGCCAGTTACAATGGGAAATGCCGGAAGAAGATTGCCTGGTAGTACATTTAACGCTGATCCCTTATTTAAAAGCCGCCAACGAATTAAAAACGAAACCAACGCAACACAGTGTAAAACTGATGAGCGAAAATGGTATACATCCGGATATTATTGTCTGCAGAACAGAAAGGCCTTTGAACGCTGATCTTAAGAAAAAGATCGCTCAATTCTGTAATGTAAAGACTGAAGCAGTGATCGAAGCAATGGATGCCAGCAGTATTTACAGGGTTCCTATCAAAATGTTACAGGAAAACCTGGATCTTATCGTACTAAAAAAATTACAGATCAATGGTTACGCAGCTCCTGAATTAACGAAGTGGAAAGAATTTTTAGAAAAATTAAAACATCCTACCAGCAAAATAAATATTGGATTGATCGGTAAGTATATTGAATTACAAGATGCTTATAAATCAATATTAGAATCTTTTGTTCACGCAGGCGCGATGAATGAATGCAAAGTACAAATTGTAAATATCCATAGTGAATATATAACAGACGAAAACGTTTCGGAAAAACTAGGCGGCCTTGATGGCTTATTAGTTGCTCCTGGTTTTGGTATGCGTGGTGTTGAAGGAAAGATTATTGCTGTAAAATATGCAAGAGAAAATCAATTACCATTCTTCGGTATTTGTTTGGGAATGCAAATGGCAGTAATTGAATATGCAAGAAACGTAATGGGATTAAAAGATGCGCATTCTACAGAAATGGATGCGGATACGAAAAATCCTGTCATCGATCTAATGGAAGAACAGAAAAAAGTAACAGTGAAAGGTGGTACCATGCGTTTAGGCGCTTATCCATGTACTTTGAAAGAGGGCACCCTGGCTTATAAAATTTACGGCCACTCTCCTATTAGCGAAAGACACCGTCATCGCTGGGAGTTTAATAATAAATATTTGGAGCAGTTTGAAAATGCCGGTATGATCGCCAGCGGAAAAAATCCTGCAACCGGTTTGGTAGAAGTGGTTGAATTACCTAATCATCCATTCTTTATCGGTGTTCAATACCATCCTGAATTAAAAAGTACAGTAGAAAATCCACAACCAATATTCGTTAACTTTATTAAGGCGGCTAAGGAATTTGCAGAGCAGAGAAGTAAAGCAAAAACAGCCGTTTTACAGAACGAGACAATATCGTAAATCTTTAGAAGTGAGGTATAACTTATATCTCACTTCATATATTAACAGTCCCTTATAGAATGAGTATGTAATACTTTTACATAACTCAGCTATTCTACTATCTTTGCCACTGAACAAAAGGGAACCTCATCAAACAAATAAAAATGAAGAAAATTCTTTACAGTCTATTGTTTCTTACGATCGCAATAAACTCAGCAGTTTCTGCACAAGGTAAAAATGATCCTGATGCGAAAAAATTATTGGATGCAGTTACAGCCAAATTTAAGACCTATAAATCTGTACAGGCAAAATTTACATTGAAAATAGAAAGTGCCGCAGGAAAAACACTGGGTTCTAAATCCGGTACATTGTATATGAAAGGTTTAAAATACAGGATCAATATCACGGGACAGGAAATATATTCTGATGGCACTACTACTTCTACTTACGATGCTTCATCAAAAGAGTTAACTGTTACAAAAGTAGATCCATCAGCTAATACGCTCACACCACAAAAAATATTTGCAGATGATTCTTATGATAAAGAATACCTGTACAAATTAAATGATGATAAAGTAGTTGCAGGAAAAACCTTGCAAGAAGTTGAGCTAACTCCTTTAGATAAAACGAAGACGTTTTTTAAAGTGATAATTGATGTGGACAAAGCCACTAAAACAATTGTAAGTACTAAAATATTCGAAAAAACAGGTGAAAGATATACTTACTCAGTTAGCAACATGAATACAACAACGCCTATAGCGGATGATATTTTTGTATTTGACCAGAAAAAATATCCAGGAACGGATGTTGTAGATCTTAGATAATTTTACTCGAAAATATTTTCAGATCGGCAGCAGCAATGTTGCCGATTTTTATTTGGAAGTATTCCACCGATAAGTATCAATTGTAAATCCTGCCAGGTCTAAAACCCTGTCTACAACTGTAGCTGCTAATTCTTCGAAGGTCTTGGGTTTGCTGTAAAAAGAAGGTGTTGCCGGACAAATGATACCTCCTGCCAGCGTAACCGTTTCCATATTTTTTATATGGATAAGATTATAAGGTGTTTCTCTTACCACACATATTAATTTTCTTCTTTCTTTTAATACAACATCTGCGGCCCTGGTAATAAGATCATTGCTGATCCCCGAAGCGATCCTGCCCAATGTGCCAACACTGCATGGTATTACGATCATCGTATCATACTGCCCCGAACCAGAAGCAAATGGCGCCGTGAAATCCTGTTGGCTATAGAATGTAACCGGATAATTTTGATAGAGTTTATTGTCCAGCTCCGTTTCCCAGACCAACTTGGCATTCTCGGTTAAAACAACAGAAAGTTCGCTCCACTGGCTCTTTATACCCATTAATTTATCCAATAATACCTTAGGGTAAATAGCCCCACTCGCCCCTGTTATTGCTACAACAATTTTATGCATTAATTTGTGCTTAAATTATTGTCTAAGCTACTAAACAATTGCTGTATGAAAAAGATTGCGGGTGTATTTATTCTGGCATTGATCGTGTTGGTTTCGGGATCATTTATTGCATCACCGAAAGAGAATGCTGTGCATTGGCTCACCATAGATCAGGCTCAGGCTGCCTATCAAAATAATCCTAAACCATTCTTAATTGATATATACACCAGTTGGTGCTATTGGTGTAAAGTAATGGATAAACAAACCTACTCTACAGATAGTGTTGCCAATTATATAAATGAGCATTACTATGCGGTAAGGATCGATGCCGAAACGAAAGATTCAGTTGAATGGAGAGGAAAAAAATACGGGTATAAAGCAGAATATAAAGCCAATGAATTTGCGGCGATGATACTGAACGGACAAATGAGTTTTCCTACAACGGTTTTTATAGCAGACATTAATGCGCAGCCTGCAGCATTACAGGGTTATTTAAAACCGGCAGAATTTGAACCGCCATTAACTTATTTTGGCAGTGGGGCTTATAAAACACAAAGCTTTGTAGATTTTGCTAAAACATTTTCTGCTAAGTGGTAAATCAATAAGGTTGTTATGAAAACAATACTGCTTATTTTATTTAGTTCGTTTCTGCTATCATCTAACGGATGGCTAACTAATTTTGATACAGCAACTAAAGCAGCAACAGAAAAACACCAACTTATTTTATTAAACTTCTCCGGCTCAGATTGGTGCGGACCATGTATTCGCTTACGAAAAGAAATATTTGAAACGGCTGCTTTTATAAGCTTCGCAGATTCAAACCTGGTATTGATCAACGCAGATTTTCCAAGAAATAAAAAGAACAGGTTATCCGAAGATCAGACAAAACAGAATGATGCAATAGCCGATAAATATAATCCCGAAGGGAAATTCCCTTACACATTATTGCTAAATGCAGATGGTAAAGTATTAAAAGAATGGGATGGCTTCCCCAATGAAACACCTACCGGTTTTATTGCCGCAATAAAATCTGTTTGCGATGCAAATAAATAATATGGCTGCTTCCATATCAACGATACATAAAAAAGTATTACGCCTGATGGGTAACCGCTTTGAATTAAGCGTAGTATCAGATAATGAACAATGGGCCAATGAATGTATTGATGCCGCGATAACAGAGATCAGCCGTATCGAAAAATTACTCACCACCTATAGGGATGATAGCCAGACCAATAAAATAAATGCCTCCGCAGGTATTGCACCGGTGAAAGTTGACAAAGAAGTACTTGATCTGATAGAACGTTCGTTAAAAATATCGTCGCTTACCCAGGGTGCTTTTGATATTACTTATGGGTCGATAGATAAAAGTTTATGGAACTTTGATAAACAGATGACAGCTTTACCCGATGAGAAAACTGCTAAGGAACTGGTACGACTGATCAATTATAAAAATGTATTGCTTGATAAAGAAAACAACACTGTCTTTTTAAAAGAGAAAGGAATGCGTATTGGTTTTGGAGGAATTGGTAAAGGCTATGCAGCGGAAAAAGCAAAACAATTGCTAAAAGAAAAAGGTGTACAAAGTGGCATTGTTAATGCAGCGGGAGATCTTACTACCTGGGGCACACAGCCTAGCGGAAAGCCATGGACGATCGGCATTGCTGATCCGGAAGCTGCACGGCATGCCTTCTCTTCATTTAACATCACTGATATAGCCGTAGCTACTTCAGGTAATTATGAAAAATTCGTTGTCATCAACGGTAAAAAATATTCTCATACCATCGATCCTAAAACGGGATTGCCCGTTAGCGGAATTAAAAGTGTTACGATCATCAACCAAAATGCTGAAATTGCAGATGCCATGGCAACACCGGTAATGATAATGGGAATTAAAGTGGGGTTAGATATGGTGAACCAGATAAAAGGATTGGCCTGCATTATTATTGATGATCAAAATAAAATTTATACATCTGCAAATATTACATTGACATGATCTTAAAAAATAGTCGAACTCCCATTGTCATCATTGCAACTATTATTGCTTTTTATTCATGTGCACCGGTGAGAGAATACCAAAAATCAAGATTGAATGACGGAGAGATGGAACTATCCTCTCGACAGGTACAAAAGACCGAACAAAATTTTCAATCCTATCGTGAAGGTGCATCCGGCGCCAATGGCGGAAAAACAGGTGGAGGCTGTGGTTGTAACTGAGTCGCAAGTCGCAGGATCTTGGTAACAAGATAAAATTCTTGATACATGATACAATCATCCTGGTACTAAAAGAAAATTTATGAAGAAAATTTGTTTAGTTGTTGTTGGAATATATATACACCTGTTTGCAGCTTTTTCGCAAACACCGGATTCTGTTAATTACAAAACCAGAAAACTTAAGATTGACGAAATAAATTTTGTCTCCAGTTACTACCATCAGGATGGCAATAACTCCGCAGTGACAGGAGGTATAGGAATAGAGAGTCTGCACGATTATGCAAATATTTTAGAAGTTAAATTAAGCAAGTACGATAAATATAAATACAAGCACGAATGGGATGCAAACATCGGTATCGATTATTATACTTCTGCTTCATCAGATAATATTGACCCTAACACGGTTTCATCACCTTCGCATGAAGATGTCCGTTTTTATCCGTCGCTTACACATACCATTACAAATGAGAAGAAGGGTTTATCAGTTGGCTTAACAGGGTCCTATTCTATTGAAAGCGATTATCAATCGCGTGGTATAGCTGCGAATTTTTCTACTACATCACATGATAAGAGCCGTGAATTTTCGGCAAAAGCCCAGGCTTATTTGGATGAGGTAAGAATTATTTTACCTGTAGAATTAAGAACCGCCACAACAGGCGGATTATATGGCGCGCCAAATGAACATGATTATCCATGGCTGCACAGAAATTCTTACAGCTCCTCATTTACTTTATCGCAAATTGTTAACCAACGTTTTCAAATGATGGTATTGTTTGATCTGGTATACCAGGAAGGTTTTTTAAGTCTGCCATTTCACAGGATCTATTTCAAGGATAACTCAGAAACTACAGAGCACTTGCCTTCGACCCGCTTCAAGATTCCGATAGGCGTTCGGGCTAATTATTTTTTAGGTGATCAATTCATTATCAGGGCATATTATCGGTATTACCAGGATGACTGGGGTTTAGTTGCGCATACTGCTGATATTGAAACACCGATAAAAATAACGCCGTTCTTTTCTATCAGTCCGTTTTATAGATTTTACACACAAAAAGGTATCCGGTATTTTGCGCCGTATAGAGAGCATCTTGAATCAGATGAATATTATTCCAGCAATTATGATCTGTCATCTTTTAACAGTCATTTTTTTGGTGTAGGATTTCGTACCATGCCACCGAAGGGTGTATTAGGTATACCGCAAATAACAATGTTTGAGCTGCGGTACGGACATTATATAACAACCAATACCCTATACGCCGATGTTATTACACTCAATGTGAGATTTAAATAGTATTACCGCTCATCTTGAAAAAATCCCTTTTAAAAATAAACGCGACTTCAAGAAGGAGTTCAAATAAAATTGTTGTAGATTGAAATGTAATATTTTTTAAATTATTAAAACCAATTTGTTATGAAAAAAGTAATACTAGCGATCGTACTGGTTCTTGGAGTTACAGGTCTTGCTATGGCTCAGGGTGCCTCAAATGAAGGTAATCCTCCATACCATCATCACTACCACCATCACTACCATCATCATTTTCATCACTACGATCACAGATAAATAATTCTGACATCTATAATGACAAAGCCTGTAGCAAAAACTACAGGCTTTTATTTTTTGATCAATACGTTTTCTATCCAAATATTTCATTCAGCAATCCTGCCAGGCGCACACCACCCTTAAGTAACTGATTATTCAGTATCGCAATATGATCGTAATTATAACGATAGCTTAATTTTTGTTCGTTTTGATTGATCTCGCTATATAATTTCTCTGCTATCTGGTTGGATTCAAATAACCATTGACTGATCGGCTCTCTTTGCCATACCTGCCTTTGGGAAGCAGTTGTAAAATTGATCGCGGTCGCATATTCTGTATAACTCAATTGTTGAAAGTCTATTAATTTTTCATCCCACACCGCATGCAAATTAGTTGATTCCCTGAACCACATAACCTGTATTTTATTGCCGCCTTCATCTTCTGCCCTGCTCACATGCATCGGCTGATGCACATCTCCCACCAGATGGATTAACAAATGCAGATACATCACCTGCTTTTCTTTTGTAAGATCCGGTCTTTTTAATTGCTTGATTAAGAAGGCTAATTCAGTGTATACATCTGCGGCTGTATCTTTTAATAAATATTCTTTCAGCTCTGCATAACTTAACCGATCAGGAAGATTGATATAATGCATAGGCGACAGATAATTATAGGCCGTATCAGACTTTATAAAATCTGCCCAATTGCTGGCCATTGCGACCGATTCGTTACCTAATATTTTTTGGATGGCCTGTTTCGCTTTCGGAGTTAAATAACTTTCTGCAATTTGCCCTACAATGCGGTGTCCTTGCACACCCCAGGCTATTGAATTAAATGGCAGGTAAAGGAACAATGCAATAAATAGTATGCTAAATAATTTCATAGGGCAATATTAAAAATCCCATTTTATAAAATGGGATTTTGATATTATTTAAATGTTTTTTCTGCCATGTCAGGAATATCTTCGGCTTTATAGTCGCCCACATCCAATTTCTTTTTCGTTTCTTCAAAAGCTTTTAATGTAAGGTCTATATCTTCATCGCTGTGTGAAGCTGTTGGGATAAGCCGGTAAATAATATCTCCTTTTGGAATAACAGGATACACTACGATCGAACAAAAAATATGATAATTCTCTCTAAGGTCCATTACCATTTGCGTTGCTTCCGGAACATCGCCTTTCATAAATATCGGTGTTACCGGAGAGTTGGTACTGCCAATATCAAAACCACGTTCTTTTAATCCATTTTGCAAGCGACGCACATTGTGCCATAATTTTTCTCTTAGCTCAGGCATTGTCTTTACCATTTCCATACGCGTTAACATTCCTTCCACGATCATCAATGGTAAGCTCTTTGCAAAAATTTGTGAGCGGGTATTGTACCGCAAATATTTCAATACATTTTTTGGTCCGCTGATAAATGCACCGATACTTCCCATGCTTTTTACAAAAGTTGAAAAGTAAAGATCTACTCCATCCTGACAACCTTGTGCTTCATCAGCTCCCGCACCCGTTGGTCCCATGTATCCAAAACCATGTGCATCATCTATCAATAACCTGAATTCGAATTTTCTTTTCAGTGCAACTATTTCTTTTAAAATTCCTTGCTCACCATCCATTCCAAAAACACCTTCGGTAATAACTAAAATACCGCCGCCATTTTTTGCCGCCAGCTCTTTTGCTCTTTGTAATTGCTTTTCACAATCTGCAATATCATTGTGTTTAAATGCATAACGGTGCCCCATATGTAATCTTGTGCCATCAACAATACAAGCATGTGCTTCCGCATCATATACAATTACATCACGGCGATTTACCAATGCATCAATACAGCTCATAATACCCTGGTAACCGAAATTCAATAACATCGTATCTTCTCTGTTCACAAACTGGCTGATCACTTTTTCAAGTGCATCATGCTTATCAGAATTTCCGCTCATCATTCGGGCACCCATCGGATTACCCATTCCGTACATCGCTGCCGCTTCTGTATCTATTTTTCTAACTGTTGGATGATTTACTAAACCCAAATAATTGTTCAAACTCCACACGATCATTTCTTTACCCCTGAAATTCATTCTTGGTCCTAGCTCACCTTCTAATTTTGGGAAAGCGAAATAACCGTGAGCCCTATCCATGTGTTGACCGATCGGTCCGCCATCTTTCACTAATTTGTCGAAAACATCCATAATAATCTTGGTTTTATTTTGTTGTTCTGGTATTGATATTTAAACGCTTGCAAATTTAATACTTTGGCCCCAAAAAGCGTAACCTTCTCTTAACATTCAAATTTGCTATAAATCATTCAATTGGCTGCTACCTTTGGTAAAATTTAACAACATGAAACGGTTGATCTTATTTGTTCTTTGTTTATTGCTGGCTGCAGGCTATTCTTATGCTCAAACTGCTCAAAAAAAACCAAAACTGATAATCGGATTGGTGATTGACCAAATGCGCTGGGATAATCTATATCGTTACGCGGATCAGTATAGCGAGAATGGCTTTAAGCGCCTGTTACGCGAAGGATTTAGCTGTGAAAACACCATGTTACCCTATACACCAACGGTTACAGCCTGCGGGCATACCTGCATTTATACCGGAAGTGTTCCCGCTATCACGGGTATTACGGGCAATAACTGGTGGGATCAGGATGAGAATAAAGAAGTGTATTGTACCGATGATACCAGCTATGCAACAGTAGGCAGCAATACAAAAGCTGGACAAATGAGCCCAAACAGAATGCTTGTTACAACTATTACCGACGAATTAAGAATAGCAACAAATTTTAAAAGTAAAGTGATCGGCATTGCTTTAAAGGACCGTGGTGCCATATTACCCGCGGGCCATAGCGCTAATGCTGCTTATTGGTATGATGGAGATAATGGCAATTGGATCACCAGTAGTTATTACATGAATGCTTTACCCGATTGGGCAGATCAATTCAATAACAGAAAAGTGGTGGATAGTTTAATGGCGATCAATTGGACAATGACAGCGCCTGCTAACGCATATACACAAAGCGCTCCCGACGAAGAAAGTTACGAACGCAAATTTGATGGAGAGAACGGCACCTCTTTTCCGCATAACACAGATAAATTGGGGGATAAAAAATACAGCATTTTAAAATCTGTTCCACAAGGAAATACGCTAACGCTTGCTTTTGCAAAAGCAGCGATCGAAGGAGAACAATTGGGCATGAGTGGCAATACAGATTTTTTAGCGATCAGTTGCTCCTCTACAGATTATATCGGCCATCAATTCGGTCCTAATTCCGTAGAAAATGAAGATGATTATTTACGTTTGGATAAAGACATTGCTGATTTTTTAAAATTTCTAGACGCTAAATATGGTAAAGGAAATTATTTATTCTTTTTAACGGCAGACCATGGCGTAGCGCATATCCCCGGCTTTTTAGAAGCGAATAAAATACCATCGGGTTTTTTAGATGCTAACGCGATGATGTATTATTTGAACATAAATGTAAAAGCAAAATATGGGTTAGAAAATATGGTGGTTGATGCAGATAATTATCAATTGACATTAAATCATTCCTTGTTAGATTCTGCGAAAGTTAGCAGGGAATCGATGATCAGTTTTCTACTGCCTTTAGTAAAGAAAATACATGGCGTTGTAAATGCATTTGATATTGCGAACATTAATGCAGTAACCCTTCCGGATATTCAGAAGAAAATGCTTAGCAACGGATATTTCGCTAAGCGTTGCGGAGATATACAATTGATCTATCAGCCGGGCTGGATAGATGGCGGTCCGACAGGCACCACCCACGGCTTATGGAACCCATACGATGCACATATTCCTTTGGTTTGGTTTGGATGGGATATTACTCACGGTCAAACAAATGATGAAGTTTACATGACAGATATTGCACCAACTATTGCTGCCATGCTCCATATTCAGATGCCGAATGGGTGTATTGGGAAACCGATTACAGCAATAACTAAATGATCGTCAAAGTTTTTGATATAAAAAGCCCGGCAAATTTGTCGGGCTTTTTATATTATATCCAAATACTAATTAAACCTTTTTGAAAGTATCGCGTCCTAGTATCGTAAAAAATTAACCAACGAAAAAACAAGTTATATGAAATCAAAAAAAATCACGATCGCCTTACTTGCTATACTTGCAGTAAGCCTTTCATTTACAGCCTGTAAAAAAACAGCTACTACTTCAACCAAAAACACATTGGATTCTGCGCAAACACAATCAAATGATGATGTAATGGCAACTAAAGAAACCGATGAGTCATCGAACGATGCTACCTCGGCTTTAGAAAATTCAGGCGGCAGTTTCGCAGCAAGACCGGCAGGGCCTGCAATTGCTTTTCCTTGCGATGCTACAGTAACTTATGATACTGCAGCAGTTCAAAAAAGTATCACCATCATTTACAATGGTTCTAATTGTAGCGGCACACGTACCCGTACAGGTAAGATCATCATCACTTTCGACTCAAGTCTTCATTGGAAAGATGCCGGAGCTACTATTAGTGTAGATTATGATAGTCTTCTTATCACACGCGTCAGCGATGGAAAAACATTATTAATAAATGGTACTGTTACTCATACAAATGTTAGCGGAGGCCTGTTAGAAGACCTTGCTACTTTAAACTCAATCACCCGTACCATTACCGGTAATCTTTCTTTGACATTTGATAACGGTACACAACGTTCATGGAGCATTACTAAACAAAGAGTTTTTACCTATAACAATGGTATTGTAATTACAACAACCGGTACAGGCACAGGCGGAGTTGCAGAAGCTGGTATCAATCGTTATGGCAATGCTTTCACTTCAGCAATTACGCAGCCTATTGTAATTGAACAAAGCTGTGATTTCCGTTTGGTAAGTGGTCAAATATTGTACAATGGACCATTTGCTACAGTTACAACAACTTTTGGATTAGATGTTAATGGAAATTCTGTTTCAGCATGCCCTATTGGCTTCTTCTACTATAAGCAAGTATGGTCAATAGCCGGAAGAACATTCACATTTATCGGTCCATATTAATTACTTTGTTTTCTACAAAACGCCACCTGCTTTATGTAGGTGGCATTTTTATTATACATTGTTTCCGACGATGATTATTGCATAATATGTAAATAGACGTATTTTCATAACAGCTTAACTTTTTATGATGAAAATATTTCTTTCTGTTTTATTATTATTAGCAGGTTATATGTCCTTTTCACAAACCTATATTTCTCTTGCGCCAAGTGTAACCAATACTGCCGGTACGCTTGCTGATAAATCTAATCTGGCCCTTGAAATAGGACAGCAGTGGGATGTTTTTAGCCTGGGTTTAGATATAGGCCAAACTACTTTGAGCCCAATAGGTGCAAAAGATACAGGGAGCTATCTGGAGCTGCGGCCTAATTTAAATATTTTTCAGGAAGGTAAATTTACCAACACATTCACTGCAGGCATTGGTTATGTATTTGGTGCAAAGAATAATCTTTTGACAGAAGTTACTTATGGTATAGAATATACTTGTACGGAACAGATGCACTTTAATGTATTCTTTGGAAATTATTATTATAGCGGAAGAACTGCTGCAACTTCAACCTCTTTCTTTGGTATTTCTGCAGCCTATTATTTTAAGCCCGGTAAAACAGCTGCTCTTATTAAACGAGAAAAAAATAATCAGGTGAATTAATAGTTATTTAGCAATAATAGCTGAGCCACAGGCATCAGGAATAGGCGTAAAAGAAACATTGTTTTCTTTGCAGAATTGCTTTACTGCTTGTTTCGCACCTTTATACCCATCATTATTAAAATCATGTACAAAGATGTAACCTCCTTTTTTTAATAGCGGATAAAAGTAATTCAACCCATTATAAATAGGATCATAGAGATCCGCATCAATACTTACAAAAACAAATTCTTCTTTTAAACCTTTGGCAGTTTCAGGGAAAAAACCTTTCTTAACGATACATTGTTTAGCATGAGGCATAATCGCCAATACTTTCTCTACAGAAGTATTAGTAAAATCTTGTGCCCCTGAAGAAAAATTATTATTTAGTTCTGCAGCGATATCCTTTTTATCAAATCCTTCAAAAGTATCAAACAGGTAAAAATCACGTTCAGGAAAATATTGATTAATATAACGCGCGAATTTTCCTTTGTATACACCCAATTCTGCCACCGCTCCCTGTAATCCTTTTTTATTAATTTCTTCTGCCACCAACTCCAGCGTAGCTAATCTAACGTGATCAAGATAATTTCTATTAATATCTCTTTTTCTATTCAGGTAATTCAATGAATTACTAATAACAACTTTTTGCTTATTGAAAAAACTGCCAAATAAATAATTAAATCCCTGGATCAATATCATAAAAAATATTTTATATAAAAAAATGCCTTCTATTTAAAAAAGGCATTTCTTTTTGTTGGGTTACTAGGATTCGAACCTAGACGGACAGAATCAAAATCTGTAGTGCTACCGTTACACTATAACCCAATCTTTCTCCTCAATAATTTATTGAAGGAGCGCAAAAATAAGATAACCTGCCAAAATTCCCAAAATGATTTGCTATTTATAGCCAATTATTCTCAAATACCCGACCAATGAGGCTTACACTACAGATACCAGGTAATAATTCTTCTTGCCTTTTTGCAAAAGCAAGTATTTACCGTTTAATAACACATCTGTCTTAATTAACTGGTCCGTGGTCTCGATCTTTAATTTATTCATGCTCACGCCACCGCTTTGTACCATTTTTTTAGCTTCTCCTTTGCTTGGAAAAATATTTGTATCTGCTAAAAAAGAAATAATATCAACGCCTGCTACTAAACTTGCTTTAGAAAATTCAACAGTAGGTACCCCTTCCATCACCTGCAATAACTGCTCTTCATTTAATTGCTGCAATATTTCTGCAGTATCGTTATTAAATAAAATATCGGATGCTTTTACCGCAAAAGCATATTCTGCTTTATTGTGCACCAGGCAAGTAACTTCTTCTGCTAATTTTTTCTGCAATAAGCGCTGGTGCTCGTTGCCTTTGTGTTGTTGTAATAAAGTATCGATTTCTTCTTTGGATAACAACGTAAATATTTTAATATAGCGTTCCGCATCTGCATCTGCTGCATTGATCCAGAATTGATAGAACTGATAGGTTGAAGTTTTTTTAGGATCAAGCCAGATATTCCCTTTTTCTGTCTTACCAAATTTTCCGCCATCGGCTTTTGTCATTAACGGACAAGTAAATGCAAACGCTTCTCCCCCGCTTTTTTTTCTGATGATCTCTGTACCTGTAACAATATTTCCCCACTGATCACTTCCGCCCATTTGTAACTTGCATTGCTTATTATTATACAGCCAGAAAAAATCATAGCCCTGTACCAATTGATAAGTAAACTCTGTAAAGCTCATACCGGCATCACCTTCCAATCTTTTTTTCACGCTGTCTTTACTCATCATATAATTCACTGTGATGTATTTCCCAACATCCCTGATAAAATTCAAAAAAGAAAAATCTTTGAACCAATCATAATTATTGGCCATCTCCGCAGCATTCGACTTTTTAGGATCAAAATCTAAAAACTTTTCTAATTGCTTTTTTACACAAGCAACATTATGATTCAGAATATCTTCACTCAATAAATTTCTTTCTTCGCTTTTGCCACTTGGATCGCCCACCATTCCTGTTGCACCGCCGACTAAGGCAATTGGTTTATGCCCGCATTTTTGTAAATGTATTAGCAACATGATCGGCACTAAACTTCCAATATGCAAACTATCGGCCGTGGGATCGAACCCGATATAGCCGGTCGTTACTTCTTTTAGAAGTTGCTCTTCCGTGCCGGGCATAATATCCTGTATCATGCCGCGCCATTTTAATTCCTGAATTAAATTCTTTGTTGCCATAATGTTTTAATCTGCTGCAAAAATGGGTAGAAAAAATGAAAAAAGCGCGTTTGATTTGTATAGAACGCAGATTTTCATGATCATACATGATTTATCATGATTTTGATCTTAATAATCTTGATAATCTGCGTTCTATCAATTCTAGAAAAACAAGCTATCTCTTTGTATCTTTGCCCCATGGTAGCAGAGAAAAAGAACATACGCCACTTTAGTTTACCCGAATTAAAGGAGTATTTCGAAAAAATGGGAGATAAGAAATTTAGAGCCATCCAGGTATACGAATGGTTGTGGAAAATGAATGCGCAGACTTTTGAGGATATGACAAACCTCTCCAAAGAGTTGCGCGCTAAGTTAAATGAGAATTTCAACCTACCTGCTTTAAAAGTAAATACTACGCAGATCAGTAGCGATGGCACTATCAAATCAAGGTTCCAGACTTTTGATGGCCACATGATAGAAGGTGTACTGATCCCTACAGAAAAAAGAACTACGGCCTGCGTATCTTCCCAGATCGGTTGTAGCTTAAGCTGTAAATTTTGTGCTACGGGTACTATGGATAGAAAAAGAAACCTTGATTATGATGAGATCTATAACCAGGTAGCTTTTATTAATCAACAATCAGAAAAATCTTACGATAAAAAATTATCCAACGTTGTATTTATGGGCATGGGTGAGCCTTTGCTTAACTACAAAAATGTTTTAAAGGCGATCGATAGAATGATAGCTACAGACGGATTAGGCATGAGCCCGAAAAGGATCACCGTTTCCACCGCAGGTGTAGCTAAACAAATACGCCAGTTAGGCGATGATAAAGTGCGTTTTAATTTAGCGCTTTCTTTACATGCGCCAACCGACAGGCAACGCAACGAAATAATGCCGATCAATGAGAGCAATAATATTGAAGAGCTGATCTCTGCATTGAATTATTTTTACGATAAAACAAAGAACGATATCACTTTAGAATACATTCTATTTAAAGATGTAAACGATTCTATTGAAGATGCCGATAACCTGATAAAGATCTACCGCAAAATACCTACACACTTAGTAAACGTGATCGAATACAATACGATCGATGATGCAAAATTTACCAAGCCCGATGAGGATACTACTCAAGCATTTACCGACCACCTTGCAAAAAACAGGGTAAATGTGCGGGTAAGGAGAAGTCGTGGCAAGGATATCGACGCAGCATGCGGACAATTGGCTAATAAGGGCAAATAATTCTATACCTGATATATGATTGCTGATGTCTGATTTAAAAGAGGGATATGATCAGCAATCAGCGATTTTTACCGTTCAACATTTCTTTCGATCTTTTTATTGACAGCCTTAAACTTTAGGGCCGTATTGCTATCTATATATGTGAACAATAAAAAGAACACAATTATGAAAAAGATAATAGGAGGTATGATCGCTTTGGGCTGTTTTATTTTATCTGCTACAGCACAGGATAAAATGACTATGCAAAACCATTTTGATCACCAAAAAGAAATGGTGATCAAACAATTAAATCTAACACCTGATCAGCAAAAACAATTAGACGCCAATCGTGCAAATTTTAAAGCACAAATGATCGCTTTAAATAAAGATGAAAGCATCACTGTAAAAGATTACCGCGATAAAAAATATTCTTTACGAAAAGAACAAAAGGCAGCTTTCATGGCGATCTTAACACCCGATCAAAAAACAAAATTGGTGCAGATCAGACAAAATATGAAAGCGAAGATGGATACAGTCGCAGACAAAAGATTAGACAGGATGAAATTGCGGTTAAATTTATCTGATGAGCAAGTAGCAACATTAAAAGCAAACAGACAAGCTATGAGAACTAAAATAGAAATGCTTTTACAAAACGATAGCCTGAGCCGTATAGATCTGAAAATGCAATTAATGGCAATAAAAGAAGCGAATAAAGACAGTATGAAAACTGTTTTAACAGCCGATCAATATGCTAAATGGCAGCAATCGAGAGCAGAAAGAATGAAAAAAATGCAGGATAGGATGCAAGATAAAATGGGGAATGGTATTTCTGAATAATACAACAACTCAACATAGCAAAAAGAGGCGAACCACCGGTATCGCCTCTTTTTATTATCTTTGTGCCTCATTACTGTTGAAAAAACAGCAAACCCCACAACAATGAACCACGACAAATTCACCAAGAAGAAGAACAGCGCTATTAAAGAAGGTTTCAAAAGCGCCAAGAAAAAAGCCAAAAAAGAGAAAGCAGCAGCCATCGACAAACGTTTCGAAGATAAGCGTCAGCAAAGAGCAGCTATGTTCGCAGAAGCAGAAAGACAAGCATCAGGTAAAACGGCTCCGGCTCCTAAAAAAGCCACCGGTACAGAAAGATCTGAAAGGCCCGAACCGAAATTCAACAATGAGCCCCTTACCAGTAAACCTTCAAAAGATAAAAAACCTGAATTCAAAAGAAGATCAGGTGAAAAAGTTTTTAATACAGCAAAAGCAGCAGCAAGGCCTACTCCTAAACCAAAAATTCCGGGATCTGATAAACCTAAAGTTGAAGGCAGACCAGGCGAAATGCCCCTTAATAAATTTTTAGCGCATTGCGGCGTAACCAGCAGAAGAGATGCTGTAAGCGTTATCAAAGAAGGCAAAGTAAAAGTGAATGATGCGGTAATTTTGGAGCCCGCTTTTAAAGTTATTGATAAAGATGCGGTAACCTATAATGGCAAGCGTTTGTATGTTAGCAAGAATATGGTTTATATCTTACTAAATAAACCCAAAGATTATATCACCACAACCGATGATCCGCAGGGAAGAAAAACGGTATTGCAGTTAACAAAGATGGCAACCAACGAAAGGATCTATCCTGTTGGCCGTTTAGATAGGAATACATCGGGCGTTTTATTATTGACCAATGATGGCGAGTTAACACAAAAATTATCACATCCAAGTTATAATATCACTAAAGTTTACGAAGCCAAATTAGACAAGCCTTTGACCAAAGCTCATTTCGATGCCATATTAAGCGGCTTAAAATTAGAAGACGGAGAAATTAAAGCAGATACTTTAGCTTATGCTGATGCGCATGATAAATCAGTGATCGGTATTGAGATACATAGTGGCCGCAACCGCATCGTTCGCAGAATATTTGAACACTTAGGATATGATGTAAAAGGATTGGACAGGGTGATGTATGCTACCTTAACAAAGAAAAATGTTGAGCGCGGAAAATGGCGTTTTTTAAGTGAGAAAGAAGTTAGGTTATTAAAATATTTGAATAAAAGTAAAGGCCAAGTAAGTACAAATGATTAAGACCGCTCCTGAAGTTATATTTGAGAATGACCATTTTATTGCGATCAATAAACCGGCAGGAATGTTATCGATACCCGATAGGATCCAGTCTGAGCCATCGTTGAAAGACTTTCTGATCCAAAAGTATGGCTGCATATTCACGATCCATCGTTTGGATAAAGAAACAAGCGGCATCATTCTTTTTGCAAAAGATGAAGAGACACATAAATATTTTTCCAAGCAATTTGAAGAAAGATCTGTAGAGAAATTTTATATGGGTTTGGTACATGGTTCATTACCCAACAAAACCGGCACTGTAGACGCGCCCATCATGGAGCATCCTATTTTTAAGGGGCAAATGGTTGTCAATAAAAATGGTAAAACCTCCATCACTGATTACGAAGTAGTTGAAGATCTTAGCAAATATTCTTTAGTAAAATTTCAATTGCATACCGGACGTACACACCAGATAAGAGTGCATGCTAAAAATATGGGTCATCCGCTTGTTTGTGATCCTTTGTATGGAGATGGAAAACCTGTATTGCTATCTTCTATCAAAAAGAAATTTAAATTGAGCAAACATGATGATGGAGAACGTCCTTTATTAAACAGGGTTGGACTACATTCTTACCAGTTAAAATTTAAAGATGCTGAGGGAAACGAATTTGACCTGACCGCAGCATTACCAAAAGATATCAGGGCACTATTACAACAGTTAAAGAAGAATCTATACAACTAATTATGTATTTAGTTCACCAATAAACTACACTTATGTTTCAGAAAATACTTCATATTGGATATAAGAATTTCTTAAAGGCTGTAATTATTTTTGGACTGGTCTCTTTATTTATAGTCAGTTTAAATTTTTATGGAGTCATAAAATCTATTGAACTAGGAATGTTATTGACGGTTCCTTCAAGCGTTTGCGGTATTGTTAGCTTTATATTTTATATCCTTTGCCTTCTTTTTTCAAAAGACAGAAATGACATTACGAAAAATTAGCAGAAGTTACTTATGGTATAGAATATACTTGTACGGAACAGATGCACTTTAATGTATTCTTTGGAAATTATTATTAT
>JABDBG010000004.1:0-42430 GCA_013288745.1 Bacteroidota bacterium | reverse complement strand
TGGAACTTTTGATAATTACGGGATTTAATTAAACCAAATTGTACCGGCAAACTGATCAAATGCTGAAGTAATAACAAAGGTTTTTTAAAGCGAACAATTATTTTATTCAAGTAAATCCAGATGAAAAAAATTATAAAAGGACTTTTAGGTCAGGCATTCATTAACCAGATACGTCCCTTAAAAATAAAATACTTTCCTAATGAATTTCAGAAAGAAAGTATTAAGAGAGAAAATGAAGCTTTATTAAAACGGAAAAAATTATTTTCTCATTATATCAAGCAAGGTGATCTATGTTTTGATGTAGGCGCTAATATTGGTAATCGGGTTGGGCCTTTACTTGACATTGGAGCAAGAGTAGTTGCTGTTGAACCCCAGAAATCTTGTTACGATATTTTGGCAAAAAAATTTGGAGATAAAATTACCCTGGTAACAAAAGGATTAAGCGATGAAGAAGGAATAAAAAAATTCTTTATCTCTGATGAACCAACGATTTCTTCTTTTTCTGAAGAATGGATAAACGCTGTTAAAAACGACAGATTCAAAGATGCTAACTGGGACAAGGTTGTAGAAATAGAAATGACAACACTTGATAAATTAATTTCAGAATTTGGCGTTCCAGTTTTTATTAAAATTGATGTCGAAGGATACGAAGTTGAAGTGCTCAAAGGTTTGCACAGTGCAATCAATTTAATCAGTTTTGAATATACCGTACCTGAACAAACAATGAAAGTTATTGATTGCATTAATTACATTCAAAAGGCTAATAAAAATATAGAATGTAATTATTCTATTGGAGAAAGTATGGAACTGGCAACACAAAACTGGTTAAGTGCCGATAAAATGAAAACGTATATTTTATCGGAAGAGTTTGTTAAAACAGGATTTGGAGATGTATATGTAAGAACTAAACAATAATTATCCCATTGGGGCATTGGAATTACAATCAGTCTTTTTCATACTTATCAATCGCTCATTTTTTGCCTGTTCTATTTTATCTACGAGTTCTATAATTTTTTGTCTTCGCATTCCCGTTACAATAATTTTTATTTTAATACAGGGAGAGGATATTACTATTATATCTTTTTCGATTACCCGATAAAGTGCGAAGCAAATTATACCTAAAAGTATTCCTGCGATTTTTGCTGGTATTATAAATGCCATGACTATAAATAATACCCCCAATGTTATAAGCCATGATAAGGTTCTGTCCCTATCCTTATTCTCACAAGAAATTATATCCTCCAGCAAAATACTTTGATTGTAAAATTGTCCCCAGCTTTTATGCTCATATGAAATTCGATGGGTGGTCAGGTTCATATTGCCGTCAGTAGATTGAGATATTAAACGTTCGTTAGGGAAAAGTGTAATCATAAGCAAGGCAATTAATTCTTTACCTCGTAAAAATAAGGATTTTTAATAATATGGGTACTATCTGCTAACTATTTTTATAGTGTAAAGTAAAAAGAGCCACTTTTCAGCGGCTCTTTTTACTTTAAATATTGCAAATTAAAGGTTTGGTTGTGGTGTGTACCTTAAGTAAGGTTTTACAACTTTAACGCCTTTAGGAAATTTCTTGATCGCGTCTTCTGTACTGATAGAAGGAACTACAATTACATCTTCCCCTTCTTTCCAGTTTGCTGGTGTTGCTACGCTATGGTTAGCCGTTAGTTGTAGTGAATCAACTACTCTTAATACTTCAACAAAATTTCTTCCCGTTGATGCCGGATAGGTGATGATCAGTTTAACCGTTTTATCCGGAGCGATAATAACAAGAGAACGAACAGTTGCAGTTGCCGACGCATTTGGGTGAATGAAATCATATAAGGTAGAAACTTTTTTATCGTCATCGGCGATGATAGGGAAATCAACCGTACAATTTTGTGTCTCGTTGATATCACTGATCCAACCTAAGTGCTTATCAACCGGATCAACGCTTAGTGCTAATACTTTTACGTTTCTTTTTTCAAATTCACTTTTTAAAGCAGCAGTTCTGCCTAATTCGGTTGTACAAACCGGAGTATAGTCGGCCGGGTGCGAAAACAGGATACCCCATGAATCGCCCAGGAATTTATAAAAATCAATTTCTCCTATAGATGTTTTGGCTTGGAAGTTGGGCGCTACGTCCCCTAATCTTAAACTCATAATTAAATAATTTAGGGTACAAATATACTGTAGTCTACCAAACAAGTGGACTTTATTTTCGGTTTTTTTGTAATTTTTTTGTAACTTTCGGGTATGTTATCGAAAAAAACTCAGTATGCCCTCAAAGCATTAGGTTATCTGGCTGGTAAATATGGCGAAGGGCCGGTGTTGATCGCCGATATTGCCAAAAAGAAGAAAATACCAGTTAAATTTCTGGAAACCATTTTATTGGAATTAAAGCAAGCTGGTGTGCTTGATAGCAAAAAAGGTAAAGGCGGCGGTTACTATCTTACACAGTCTCCTAAAAAAACATCTTTAGCAACAGCCATCCGATTTGTTGGCGGACCAATTGCACTGTTACCATGCGTTAGTTTAAATTTTTACGAAAAATGTAAAGACTGCAACGAAGCTGTTTGCGGTTTAAACAAAGCGATGTTGATCACAAGAGATGCAACGCTTAAAATTTTAGAGAAAAAAACTTTAGCGGAATTGATCGATTCAAATTAATTGGAAGAAGCTCTCTTCAATTTAGATTTCCCGAATTTATTTTTTACATCATCGATCGCTTTGTACAGATCTGCTTTTGAGGCGGTATCATCAAACAGGTTTGTTTGGATAGCATCATTTGTCAGTTCGCTCAAACGTACTCCCAATAAGCGTATTGCAGTTCCTTTTCTATACGATTTTTTAAAGAGATCTTTTACTACCGGTATTATTTCATCATCTGCGCAGGTGTAGGGTATGGTAGTTTGTTTAGTAGTTGTTTCAAAATCAGGATAACGCAATTTGATGGCTACACAGCCTGCAACTTTTCCATCTTGCCGCAATTCAAACGCAATTTTCTCTGTCATGCGGACGATTTCGCTTAATAAAAATTCGACGTCTGTTGTGTTTTCATGAAAAGTACTTTCTGATGAAATAGATTTTGATTCATGGTATTGCGTTACTTCGCGCGTATGAATGCCATTGCTTTTTTGCCAGAGATCAATGCCCCATTTGCCTAATCTTGCTTCCAACTCTTCGGGTGTTCGAAGGTTTACATCATTGATGGTTTTAATGCCCATTGATTTTAACACTTCAAAAGTCTGATCACCAACACCTGGAATTTTATCAACTGATAATGGTGCTAAAAACTCTTTTTCTTTCCCAAAAGGTATTTGCAGGTAACCATTGGGCTTTGCCGCATTCGTGGCTATTTTAGCCATCATTTTATTACTTGCAAGTCCAAAGGAAATAGGTAAACCTGTTTCGTTCATTATTTGCTTGCGCAGATCGATCGTCCATTGCAATGGGTCAAAAAATTTATCCATTCCCGTAAGATCAAGGTAAAATTCATCGACAGAAGCTTTTTCGAAAAGCGGAGCTTTGGAAACAATGATCTCTGTTACCCAGCGGGAATATTTGCTGTACTCTGAGTATTTGCCTGAAATAACGATCGCTTGCGGACAAAGCTGAAATGCTTTTTTAGACGGCATGGCAGAATGGATACCAAATTTTCTTGCTTCATAGCTACATGCGGCTACAACGCCCCGCTCCTTTCCACCAACGATTACGGGTTTACCTTTTAGTGAAGGATCGTTCAACACTTCTACTGATACAAAAAATGAATCAAGGTCGAAATGTGCTATGATGCGCTGAGGCTCTTTTTTCACAACACTAATTTACTGATAAAGTCGCAAGATGTTAGTTGTAAGTAGCAAGAAAGAGCATGTATTATTCTTGCTACTTGCTACCTTATACTTGTTACTTGTATATATCCAGCAAACCATCGGGAAGGGTTACGTATACTTTGCGGTTCTTTTTATCTATTTTATCTAAAGATTCTTCATGTATCGGTATCAATGCTTCTTTTCCATCAATCAGTATCGCGCAGAGTATTTGATGAGGTTGTTCTATTACTTCTAATATTTCTCCTAAATCTTCGTCTTCATTGATAAGGTTAAAACCAAGCATGGCGATAGGTGCAGAGGCTGAAGCGAATTTTTTAAAGTTCTCTTCGGTTATCCAAACTTCTTTCGGTGTTAGTTTGCGGGCTACTTCTTTGGTATCTACGCCATCGAGCTTAATAAAAATTTCTGCATCATTTTTTACAGAAGTTGATTCTATAAAATAAGGCATGAAACTGTCTTTCTTGTCTTCTATAAAAATAGTATCCAGGCCCTTTAGCGATGTTTTTTTGCCCAGGCTATGCTGCAATACCACTTCACCTTTTAAACCGAAGCTTGCTGCTAATTTTCCTATTTTAAAATACTGCGCCATGAGTGCAAATTAATTGATAATTGTAAGTAAAAGCTATATAGTAGCAATATGATGAAATGTGCGACGCCACTGAAGCTTAATAGCAGTACCCTGTTTGGCAAATAAAAAAAGCAACCTCAAAATTGAGGTTGCTGAATTTTTTTCTTTGCAGAAGGAATTATTCTTCTGTCTTTGGTTCTTCGGCCACCGGTGCATCTTCCACTGGAGCAGTTCCTGTCGCTTTAGCAGCAACTTCAACTTTCTTAACCACTGGTTGGTTGCGACTATCCTGACGAGCCTTTTTATGTGCTCCCTGACGTCTTGCTACCTGTGCTTCATGTTCAGCTGTCCAAGCAGTAAATTTCTGCATTGCACCTGCTTCGTCAAACAAACCTAAGCTAACACCACGTAGTAAATGTTTCAAGAAAAGTACGCCTTTGAAAGAAAGGATACGACGAACAGTGTCAGTTGGCTGAGCACCTTTGTGTAACCAGTCTAACGCCTTTTGACGATCGATCTGCACAGTTGCAGGAACAGTCAACGGGTTGTACGTGCCTAATTTTTGAATAAATTTACCATCGCGGGGGCTTCTGCCGTCTGCTACTACGATGAAATAAAAGGGTCTCTTTTTCGACCCGTGCCTTTGAAGTCTCATTTTAACAGCCATAAAAAATAGATATTTTTTGGGGTTGTGAGTAAATAGGGTTTCTAGTCCTTAAAAAAGGAGAGCAAATATAGCACCAATAGCTACATTTTCCAAATTGCAACGTTAAATTTTACCCTTATTTTTCAACAACCGGCTCCAAAAAGAAAGGAGGGTTAAAAACCAGTGCTTTACGTCTTACCAATGAAAGTTATATTTTACGCCTACCTGGATATCGGTGGAGTATAATTTTACCGTTCCTTCTCCAACTCCCGCAATGGGTATATTGATCGAAGGCTCAGCCTGGATCGAGAAATCTTTTGATATTTTTCTTTCGATACCTACCGATACTGTAGCAATAGAGAGCAAGTTCTTGTTCCCCGTATAAGAATGCGAAGCCTGGTAATTATTATTATAAGCAGTATAAGAATAATCATAATCTTCTTTATTCATGATGAAAGAAGATATGCCTGCGGTAGCATAGTAAGTAGTTTTTGGTCGCAGTGCAAAATTAAAGCGGACGGTTACCGGTATTTCAAAAATGGTACAGTTGGCGCTTATTTTTGTAACATTGACGTTATTCAAATACGAATCGTCTTTAGAATGATAATCTCCCGGCCCCGCAACATATTTTTTTCTTCCTGCATAAAACCCTGTTTGCACGCTTATTCTTTTATTGATCTGGTAACCTATACCAACGCCGTACCTTGGAGTGATAGAACTATTGTTAAAAGAGAATAAGGTTACATTGCTTGCATCCGCTCCAATCGAACCCAATACATACCAAGGATTTATCTTTTGTGTTGATTCTTTTATTTCTTTTTTAGCAGATTGTATTGCGACAGTATCTTTTGGAATTATTTTTTGTAGCGAATCTTTTTTCTTGTCTTTATCGATCGATAGTTCCGATTTTTTATTATTGATAGTGTGGTTCACAGCCTCATCTACTTCTTTATTGAAAGCAGCATCTTCATCAACATCGCTGACCTGATCTGCAGCTTTTATTTTCGATCTTGTATGACCACTGGTATTCCTTTTATTTTTTTGTGAAGATGAATAGCTAATTGAGTTATCGGACGTTGCAACTTTATCATTGTTTATGCTACTATTGCTCTTTGCATATTTTTTGTTGGCAGCTCTTGATACCGAAGCTGTATTATTATCTGTAGCAGTTTCATTTCCCGCTTTGTTAGAGATATGAATCCTTGCTGATCTATTGGCTACAACGATATTGCTTATTGTATTTTTTCTGCTTTTTGTATACACTATAGATTGATCATTCTTAGCTGATTCAATAACCGTGTTATTACTAGTTGATGAAACATTAGTTGTAGAAGAACTGGAATTATTCTGAACAGCCAATTGATTATTTTTTTGATCAACATTGCTTTGAGCAATATTACCAGACTTATTTAACGCTTTATTACCGGCAGATAATGATTCCTCATTTGTTGTTTGCGTACGGCTGTTATTAGATATTGTTGATTGCACATCTTCTTTACTGGCACTTACAACAGACAATGAGCTTGCCGCTACCGTGAGATCATGTATGCTCCGATTATGCAAAATAATAATCCCTCCCAGCAAACCAAAAGACATTAATGCCAATGAGAACCACAAAAAAGGACTGCGTCTTTTTTCCTTTTCAGCGTTGAGCTTAGCCTCCATTTTGTCCCAGGCATGCTCCTCAAAAGCAGGCTCGCTGTTTTCAGCAGCCTCTCTTATCTTATTTTCAATATAATCATACTGCCCTTTGCTCATAAAAACTTTGTTCCGTTTCCTTTAACATTTTCTGAATATTCATTTTCGCTTTCGCCAGGTTGGATTTGGATGTGCCTACTGCGATATTTAATTGCTCGGCAATTTCTTCATGCTTATACCCTTCAATAACATACAAATTAAAAACGGTACGATAGGCCGGCGACAAGCGCTGCACGATCTCCATTATTTCTTTGTAGGATAATTTATTAAGCGATGTTTCTTGTATATCAATTGTTTCAAGGTGATCATCTTTTATCTCAACTAAAAAATGATTCTTATTATTTTTTCTAAAATGATCGATAGCAGTATTTACCATGATGCTTCGCATCCATCCTTTTAAAGATGTTTCGTAGTTTTCGTAGGCGGGTTTAAAATTGTGTAGCTCGCGGTAAATTTTCATAAAGCCGTCATTGACTACTTCCATGGCATCATCTTTTGCATTGCAGTAACGCATGCATATAGCCATAGAGAAGCCATAGTACATTTTATAAAATGTTTTCTGACATTCCCTGTCTGCTTTTACACAGCCCTGGATGATATGGACAACACTGCTCCCTTCTGGCAAAATCTATACTTTTTATGATAGTCTTCCCAAATTTAATACTAATACGTAAGAATCTCTATTATGGTTGCTTATCAGGCAATTAGGCAAAAAAATACTGCAGGTACAATGCCTGCAGTATTCAATAATGTGTTGATTATTACCTGCTTATCTTTTCATCATGCCGGGCATTTTACCCATTGGCATTTTGTTCATCATCTTCATCATGCTTTTCATTTGTTCGAATTGTTTTAAGAACTGGTTCAATTCGGCAAGATCTTTTCCACTTCCTTTTGCAATACGGTTTTTACGGCTTGGGTTGATAAGGTCCGGATTGCGGCGTTCTTCAACTGTCATGGAATTGATCAATGCTTCTATTCCTTTGAACGCATCGTCATTTATATCAACGTCTTTTATTTGTTTACCAACGCCGGGTATCATACCCATCAGGTCCTTGATGTTCCCCATTTTTTTTATCTGCTGTAGCTGTGTTTTAAAATCTTCAAAATCAAATTGATTTTTACGGATCTTCTTCTCAAGCTTCGCAGCTTCTGCTTCGTTAAATTGTTCCTGGGCTTTTTCTACCAAACTAACAATATCACCCATACCCAAAATACGCTGTGCCATCCTATCCGGATAAAACACATCCAGCGTATCCATCTTTTCACCACTGCTGATAAACTTTATCGGTTTTTTTACGGTGTATTTGATAGACAATGCAGCCCCACCTCTTGTATCGCCATCTAACTTTGTTAGTACAACCCCACTAAAATCAAGTCTTTCGTTAAAAGCAGCAGCCGTATTCACTGCATCCTGACCGGTCATGCTATCTACTACAAATAATATTTCCTGTGGATTGATGGCAGCTTTTATAGCGGCTACTTCATTCATCATCACTTCATCTACTGCTAAACGGCCGGCAGTATCAATAATGATGACATTTTTATTTTTTGTTTTTGCTTCTTTAATAGCATTCTGTACGATCGAAACGGCATTTTTATTTTCTCTTTCGCTGTACACATCCACGCCGATTTGTCCGCCTAACACTTCCAGCTGATCTATCGCCGCCGGCCTGTAAATATCTGCCGCTACTAATAAAGGAGATTTGCCTTTTTTGGTTTTAAGATAATTAGCCAGCTTGCCACTGAAAGTGGTTTTACCACTACCTTGTAAGCCTGCGATCAAAATAATCGCGGGGTTTCCTGTAAGGTTAAATTCACTTTCATTTCCACCCATTAGTTCAGTTAATTGGTCCTGAACTATTTTAACCATTAACTGGCCCGGGCTTACTGCAGTCAACACTTTTTCTCCTACTGCTTTTTCTTTTATCGTATCGGTAAATTCTTTGGCAATTTTATAGTTCACATCGGCATCTACCAATGCACGGCGAATATCTTTTACGGTATTGGCAACATTTAATTCAGTGATCCTGGCCTGTCCTTTCAGGTTCTTAAACGCAGTTTCTAACTTTTCACTTAAAGAGTTGAACATATTTATATCAATTGGAAATTATTGTAAACAAAAAAGTCGCTTTATTAACAAGATTGCAAATGTAAGAAATCTTCTCGGCTCCTATTAATTGGCAACAATCAGGCTAAATTGTTAGTTTATTCTTGTTTTCTTTATTGATGAAAAGAGCCACTAACGGTCTTTTAGCTATCGTATGGTAGTATTAGTACTGCAGCTGGAAAAACCTGGCTGTATCCGTTTTGCGTTTATTAAAAAACGGGAATATGAAGGCATAATTAATTTGTGCGCATTTGTTAACAAAAAATAGTTACCAAATTATTTTGTTGCCTTGATTATTTTGTTATTATTGCACCATCCTAGAGGTTTTTTTAAAATAATTGAATGAAGAAAGCATTATATACATTAGAATATCCCGTACGCTGTTCTCCCGGAATTCTATATGAGTTTTTAAGTACCCCTGCAGGATTGCAGGAATGGTTTGCAGATAAGGTTGATGAGAGAGATGGCGTTTTTAGTTTTTCCTGGAATGGTTCTGACGAAACAGCAGAAGTTTTAGAAAAAGAAGAAGATAAATTTATTCGTTTTCATTGGTCGCATATGCCTAAGGGTGAGTACTTTGAATTTAGCATTGAAAAATCTGAAGTAACGAATCAAACAATTTTGGTGGTGAAAGATTTTGCTGATAAAAAAGACCTAAAAGATTCAAGCCAATTATGGGAATACCAGGTTAAGGACCTGTTTCACCGTTTAGGTAATTAACTCCTCAGTAATTTAATCAATTCTGTAAAAGACTGTTCTACAAAAAGCGGCACTTCATTCCAATGCTGTACAGGTATACTTTTGGCTATCTTTAAAAAATCTTTGCCGTACAATACTTCACTAAAACTATCTGGTGTGTAATTTTTTAGTGGCACATAGTTATCTTCTTCGAAATGATGTTGCCAGGGGTCTGTCGAAATACAAATAGCATAGCCACCTTCATAAAGCACCTGGAAATTATTCAGTAAGGCTGGTATAGCATTTTCTTTGTGTTTGCCTGATAATTGCAGGTTAATGCTGAAGAAATTACCCCACCAAAAAAATGTTCGGATAGCTAATGTATTGTCTTTCTCAAAACAACGGGGATAATCAAGCATTACATAAGGAAGACCGCGGTAATTTTCGCCTTTGGATATTTTAGGATAATTACTGTTTATAACCTCAGGCAAATGGGTCTTTTCATCGGCAATAACTTGTTGCATTGGCACAAGCAACTCCCCAAATAGCGTATACACTTTCTGAATAATCGCATATTTCGTTAAAATCCAATCAGTATTACCAACCAATTCCTGTTCTTTGTCAGAAAGAGTTATTTTTACTTTTTCAACCATGTTGAAAATTAAGTAATTAATTAAAACTTTTAGCAGGCGCCTCGATTTGCCTTACCGGTATGATAAAGAAATTAGATACGCTTATCCTTAAAACCTTTCTGGGACCTTTTGCTGTTACTTTTTTTATCAGCTTATTTGTATTGATGCTGCAAATACTGTGGAAATATGTAGATGATCTAGTAGGTAAAGGACTTGATTTTATTACCATCATGAAATTTGTGGCGCTGGCAAGTGCGGAATTATTAACACTTGCAATGCCTATTGCTATTCTTATCTCCTCCATCATGACTTTTGGAAATCTGGGTGAGCGATTTGAATTAGTGGCCATAAAATCTTCCGGCATATCGTTACTGCGTTTTATGCGGCCATTGATCTGGGTATCAATATTATTGTGCGGTGTTACTTTTTTGTTTGCCAATTATGTAATACCCTATTCTAATTTTAAATTCAAAACATTATACTATGATATCGTTTATAAAAAACCTGCGCTAGATCTAAAAGAAGGTACCTTTTTTACACATATCAACGGCTTCGCCATTAAGGTTGGCAAAAAGGACCCTGATGGAAAAACCATACACAATGTTATCATCTACGAACAAAATAATCCACTCCAGGATAATACTATCCTTGCAGAAAAAGGAGTTATGACAACCTCTGACGATAAACAATTTTTAGAATTCACTTTACAGAATGGCGTACGATATCAGGAGACAGGTAACGTGTATGATACTGCGACCGAGTTTACGCAAATGAATTTTAAAGAATATAAAAAATTGATAGACCTGTCTTCTCTAAGCATGATGAATACATCAGACAGCGCTTTTAAAAAAGACCAGAAATCTTTTAGTGTCCACGAATTGAATTACACGAGAGACTCTCTTGTAAAGGAAAATGATAGTCTTAAAAAAAGAACATTCAATCAATCTTTAGTGCAGCTTCACTTTAGCAATATTCCTGATAGCATTTGGAAAAAAGTGGCTGTCATCCCTACTACAAAAAAGAGAAAATTTTCAGACCTGTTGCCGGACTCTGCCAAAACAGGTATTTATTCTGCGGCATATAGCATAACTGAAAACATTAAAAATACGTATCAATTTACCGCAGATAATATCAAAGACCGAAAAGAACAGATACGCAATGTTGATATTGAATGGCACCGTAGATTTTCTTTATCAGCGGCCTGCCTTGTATTATTTTTTATAGGGGCGCCACTTGGCTCTATCATTCGTAAAGGCGGACTTGGTATGCCTTTGCTGGTAGCTATTATATTCTTTCTATTATTCTATCTATTAAATGTATTTGGAGAAAAATTTGTAAAAGAAGATGTATGGCCCGCATACTTCGGTATGTGGTTCTCCGTAATTATCTTAAGTCCTGTTGGCGCATTTCTTACTTACAAAGCCATGCATGATTCTCAATTATTTAACAAAGAGTTTTACACACGCATGTTCCGAAAAGTGCAACTTGCGTATACTAATCTTCTGAACAAGAAATAGTTTTACTACATTTAAAATCTAAAAAACATTTATTATGAAACCATCATCAAGAAGGAATTTTATTGGCGACGCAACAAAGGCCGGTATTGGCGGCATGTTCGCTCTTCCTGTTATCGGATCATTATTATCTTTTACTTCGAAATCAAAAGTGCCGCCGCCACCTCCTGCATTTAAAACAGGTTTTGATCAAACACCATTGGCTTATGCATTCAACGCATTAGAACCAAATATTGATGCAGAAACAATGCAAATACATTACACTAAACACGCTGCCGCATATAGCAAAAATTTGAAAGAAGCTGCTGCTGCAGAAGGTATTGATGCAACAGGATCTGTAGAAGATGTATTAGCTAAAGTTTCTAAATATTCTATGAAAGTGCGCAATAATGGCGGCGGACATTATAACCATGAATTATTTTGGAAAGTTTTATCTGCCAGTACTACAACACAGCCAAGTGCTGCTTTATCGGCCGCCATCACAACAAGTTTTGGCTCACTGGATGCTTTACAAAAACAATTCAACGAGTTGGCTAAAACAAGATTCGGTAGTGGTTGGGCATGGCTGATCGTAACTCCTGAAAAAAAATTAGTGGTTACTTCTACACCTAATCAGGATAATACTATGATGGATATTTCTGACGTAAAAGGATTTCCTTTATTTGGATTGGATGTTTGGGAACATGCTTACTATCTTAAATACCGTAATGTTAGAGCAGATTATGTAACTAATTTCTGGAAAGTATTGAACTGGGGTTATGTGAATGAGCGTTTTGCGCAAAGCGCGTAATGCCTGAACGCTAAACGCTTAATGTAAAACGCAAAATGCAAATACAGTATTAAGCGTTAAGCATTAAGCGTTTTGCGTTTAGCTCATAATTGCATTATTTTCACAGCTCAATTAAACATCATTATGCAGGTTTGGAAAGATTATCAGGAAAAAAATAAGGACCGTTTTTTAAACGAATTGTTAGATCTGTTGCGCATACCGAGTATTAGTGCCAAGACTGAAAATAAAGCAGACATGCTCACTTGTGCAGAAGCTGTAAAACAAAGATTGTTAGAAGCCGGTGCTGATAAAGTAGAAATATATCCAACGCTTGGCCATCCGATAATTTTTGGCGAAAAAATTATCGATCCTGCTAAACCAACAGTTTTAGTTTACGGCCATTATGATGTACAACCTGCTGAACCATTGGAACTATGGCACAGCGGCCCATTTGATCCGGTTATTAAAGAAGGAAAAATATTTGCCCGTGGTGCTTGCGATGATAAAGGTCAGGTATACATGCACATAAAAGCGTTAGAAATTTTAGTAAAAACAAATACCCTCAACAACAATATTAAATTTTGCATCGAAGGTGAAGAAGAGATCGGTTCTCCTAATCTTGGAAAATTTGTTTCAACTCATAAAGACCTTCTAAAAGCTGATTGTGTTTTGATAAGTGATAGTTCTATGATCAGTCTGGATACCCCAAGTATCGATATTGGTGTACGCGGATTAAGTTATATCGAAATTGAGATCACAGGACCTAACCGTGATTTGCACAGTGGTGTGTATGGCGGCGCAGTAGCTAACCCGATAACCGTACTCGCAAAAATGATCGCTAGTTGTCATGATGAAAATAACCATATTACTATCCCCGGTTTTTATGATGATGTAGTGGTAGCCACTCCAGAAGAAAGAAAATTAATGGCCGCGGCTCCTTATGACGAAAAAGAATATGAACAAGATCTTGGTGTGAAAGAACTCTGGGGCGAAAAAGGATTTACAACAAATGAAAGAACCGGTATCAGACCAACATTAGAGCTGAACGGTATTTGGGGCGGCTACCAGGGCGAAGGTGCAAAGACTGTATTGCCTTCGAAAGCGTCTGCCAAAATTTCTGCGAGATTGGTGCCTAATCAATCATCAGAAAAAATAACGGCTATGCTATTGGAACATTTTAAAAAGATAGCGCCACCATACGTTACCGTTAGTTCATTTGAACATCACGGCGGAGAGCCTTATATGACACCGATCGATAGCAAAGCATATAAAGCGGCGGCGGCAGCTATCAAAGATACATTCGCAAAAGAAGCTATCCCGGTTCGTGGGGGCGGAAGCATTCCTATCTGTGCCTTATTTGAAAAAGAGTTGGGGATCAAGATCGTTTTTATGGGTTTTGGATTAGACAGTGATAATTTACATAGCCCCAATGAAAAGTTCAATCTCGAGAATTTTTATAAAGGCATTGAAACCATTCCTTATTTCCATAAGCACTTTACTGAAATGTAGTTTGAAATTCACTTGTATTTTAAGGCGATTTCTTATTAAAAAAATAGAATATATATCGCTTAAAAGCCTTAACTGGAAAGAATTTTTAGAGTTTTCAACAATTTTTTGGTTTTTCAATAAAAACAGTACATTTGTAATGCTCTAATGTTTTAGTATTTCGCTTTTGGCTGATGTAAGCTTTTGTTTTAAGTCCATTTTCAGTTCATTGTAGCAAACTAGTCATTATGGTTTTTTTTTAATTTAAAAAGTTTATACAATGAACATTTACGTAGGAAATCTAAGTTGGACAATGACCGACGAGGACTTAAGCAATCTCTTTACTCAATTTGGTACCGTAGGTAGTGCTAAAATTTTGAAAGACAAAATGAATGGCCGTAGCAAAGGTTTCGGTTTTGTTGAAATGGACGACGCAGAAGCAGCGAAAGCAGCTATCGCCGGCCTAAACGAAACAGAAGTGCAAGGTCGTAAACTAATCGTTAACGAATCACAACCTCGTCAAGAAGGTGAAGGCGGCGGCTACAAGAAAAGTGGCGGCGGATACGGTTCTGGCGGTGGCTACAAGAAAAGCGGCGGTAGCGGTGGCTACGGCGGCGGTGGCGGTAGAAGCAGCGGCGGTTACGGCGGCGGCAGAAGTGGTGGAAGCGGTGGCGGTAGAAGCGGCGGCGGATACGGTTCTGGCGGTGGCGGAGGAAGAGATTATTAATATCTTTTGATACACACTATATTGATCCCTCACATTTTTGTGAGGGATTTTTTTATGCTCGCATAAATTCCAAAATACAAAAAGGCAAAACCCAAAACTTGAATTTCTTCTTACCTTGTACGTCGTACATCCAACATCGTACATACCCTAACATTTAGTAACTTAGTAGCATAAATAAAGCTATATGCAAGAAGTATATATTGTCTCAGCAGTTCGTACGCCTATTGGAAGTTTCGGAGGTTCATTAAAAGATCTTTCGGCTACTACATTAGGCGCGATCGCTATTAAAGGCGCTGTTGAAAAAGCAGGTATTCACCCCGAACAAGTAGAAGATGTTTTAATGGGATGTGTATTACAGGCCAATCTCGGACAAGCACCTGCAAGGCAAGCGGCTAAATTTGCTGGTTTACCTAACGAAGTAAATTGTACTACAATCAATAAGGTCTGCGCTTCAGGAATGAAAGCTATTACACAAGCTGCCCAAAGCATTGCTTTGGGCGATGCCAGCATTGTTGTAGCAGGTGGTATGGAAAGTATGAGCAATGTTCCTTTCTACGCTGATAGCATGCGGTGGGGTAATAAATACGGCAACACACAATTCATTGATGGATTAGCAAAGGATGGTTTAACGGATGTGTATGATGGCAAAGCAATGGGTAATGCTGCAGAGCTTTGTGCTTCAAGCTGTGGCGTTAGTAGAGAAGATCAGGATGCATTTGCTATTGAAAGTTATAAACGCAGTCAGGCTGCAATTAACTCAGGAAAATTTGATAACGAAATTATACCGGTATCTATTCCGCAACGTAAAGGCGGCCCTGTTTTATTTTCAAAAGATGAAGAACCTTTTAATGTAAAGTTTGATAAGATCCCGGAGTTAAAATCTGCTTTTATAAAAGATGGTTCGGTTACAGCAGCCAATGCTTCTACCATGAATGATGGTGCTGCTGCATTGGTTTTAATGAGCAAAGAAAAAATGGAATCGCTAGGTTTAAAACCTATTGCAAAAATTATTTCTTATGCTGATGCGGAGCAGGCTCCGGAATGGTTCACTACTACTCCATCGATTGCTGTGCCGAAAGCCGTTGCTAAAACGGGTTTGCAGATGTCTGATATTTCTTATTGGGAACTGAATGAAGCTTTTGCAGTTGTTGGTATTGAAAATAGTAAACGCATGCATTTAGATCCTTCTAAAGTAAATGTACATGGCGGTGCGGTTTCTATTGGTCATCCGCTTGGTTGTAGTGGTGCACGTATCGTTGTTACGTTGATCAATGTTTTGAAAGCGAATAATGCACGTTATGGTGCTGCCGGAATTTGTAATGGTGGTGGAGGGGCTTCTGCTATTGTTATTGAGAATATTTTTTAGACTTCATTTATTTTTTTGTCTTGATACAAAAAAGTAACAAAAAAAATCAAGGCTGCATTTTAAAAGCTAAAATTTTACTTGCGTGGCTAAAATGAAATTAGTCACGACTTCTGAATACATCCGGCCTTTTGTACGACTTACCAACTTCAGTTAATTATTGACATTTGTAACATCAATTTCATTTTTTAACGCCAAGCAAGTAAAATTTCTTAACGCTTTTAAAATGAGGCCAGCATAATAGCATATGCTAAGATAAGATAAAGCGAAGTGAGTTCAGCTACAGCCCTACGAAGATGGCTTTACAGCTAAAAAAATCTTATACACATCAAATAATAATGCAACAAAGGCCCCTTCAGGGGGTTGGGGGTTTAATTTGTTCGTATCGCCCCGATAGAATAAATTTGCTGAACTTTTGATAATAACCAATAACAACTAAATTTAATCAATGCGACAGATAGCCTTTAGAGAAGCATTACGCGAAGCGATGCAGGAAGAAATGAGACGTGATGAAAGGGTTTTTTTAATGGGAGAAGAAGTAGCGGAATATAACGGTGCCTATAAAGTGAGCCAGGGTATGCTGGACGAATTCGGAGAAAAAAGAGTGATCGATACGCCAATTGCGGAGCTTGGTTTTACAGCGATCGCAGTAGGTGCGGCGCAAAATGGTTTGCGCCCGATCGTTGAGTTCATGACCTGGAATTTTGCTGTTTTGCCTTTAGATCAAATTTTAAATACGGCTTCTAAAATGTTAGCGATGAGCGGTGGCCAGGTTGGTTGTCCGATCGTATTTCGCGGACCGGGTGGAAGTGCGGGCCAGTTAGGCGCACAGCACTCTACGGCTTTTGAAGCTTTGTATGCAAATATCCCGGGTTTAAAAGTTATTTCTGTTAGCAATCCATACGATGGTAAAGGTTTATTAAAAGCGGCTATCCGTGATGATGATCCTGTTGTTTTTATGGAATGTGAAGTTGGTTATGGTGATAAAGGCGATGTTCCTGAAGAAGAATATATTTTGCCGATCGGAAAAGCATTTATCAAACGTGAAGGTAAAGATGTTACCATCGTTTCTTTTAATAAGATGATGAAAGTAGCATTAGGTGCTGCTGAAGAATTAGCGAGAGAAGGTATCGAGGCTGAAGTGATCGATTTAGCAACGATCCGTCCGATGGATTGGTTCACTATTTTACAAAGTGTAAAAAAGACGAACCGTTTGGTAATTGTTGAAGAACAATGGCCGTTCGCTTCTGTGTCATCTGAAATTACTTACCGCATACAAAAAGAAGGATTCGATTATTTAGATGCACCTATCCGCCGTATCACTTCTGCTGATGCACCAATGCACTATGCACCAAACTTAGTAGCAGCTTACCTTCCAAGCATTGAGAAGACTGTTAAAGTGGTGAAAGAAGTAATGTACTCAAGAAAATAATTTTTCAAATTCTATTATAAAAAAGCCTTTGTTTCGAACAAAGGCTTTTTTATTTGTAGTATGTTGTAACGATTAATGATTCTTCAATACTAAATATTGATAGGCCGTTACAGGAAGTGTTGTTGAAAGAGATAATGTTGTTGCGTCATATGCATTGATCCAGTTAGTGCCTTGCAATGCAACAGGTACTGTCAATGTTTCACTGCTGTTCCTAATATTTGCGATCACTAAAACAGAATCAGCTCCTGCAACACGGGTATAACAAACAACATTCGGGTCTGCGTAAGTTGTTAGTGCGCCTGTCTTTAATGCCGTTGAAGAATTATGGAAATTCAACATTAATTTATAAGCTGCGACCATATCAGCATTTTGATTCCAATTGATCGGGTTCTTTTCAAAAAAAGAAACAAGCGAAGTTGTTCCTACTTCCTGACTACCATAGATCAATGGAACACCCGGCATATTGATCGTAATGGCTGATGCCGCTAATGCGCCGGCTTTACCATTAAATATAGACATTGGAGAACCATTGTATTGGCCCGTAAATGCCGCATGATCGTGGGTTGTAGTAAAGCGAAGTCTTTCTTTTCCCGTTGTTACACCGCTATACTCAGCTGAATTTGCATTGTAAATATTTTGAGGCGTATTGCTGGCAGAGAACCCATTTACTACAGCATCATAAAACTCTTCGCCAAAGATCATTTGAAAACCCGCGTTAAAGTGAGCAGGATTTCCACCTTCTGCTAAAAGTATTACATGCCTTGCCGGTTGAACATTATTGATTGAATCGATAGCCTGCGCCCAAAAATTATCAGGAATATTATCTGCAAAGTCGCACCTGAAACCATCAAAATTGGCGGCATGTATCCAATAGATCATATCTTTTATCATCTGCAAACGCATCGTATCATTATTGTAATTTAACTGTGCTACGTCTGTAAATGTAGTTCCTGGCGGAGAAATAATATTTCCCGAGCCATCTTGTTCATACCAACTAGGATGTTCTGTTATCCATGCATTATCCCATGAAGTCTGGTTTGCGGCCCAGTCTAATATAACAGCCATATTTTTACTATGGGCTGTACTGATCAGATTTCGCAGATCAGATAGGGTTCCAAATTCACTGTTTACGCCTAAGTGATCTTTTACGCAATAAGGTGAGTTGACGGTTCTGATTTGTCCGATCGGATTAATTGGCATTAACCAAATAACATTGATACCCAGCGCCTTTATTGAATCAAGGCGCGGTATGATCCCGTTAAAATCTCCCGTAGCACTGTATGCCCTTTCATTTACTTCGTACAAAGAAATATCCGATGTAGCAGCAGGTACATTTGCATACGGCGTACCATATTGAGGAATGTTTGTTGGGTCTGATGGAGAAGAAGTTTTCTTTTTGCTGCAAGAAGCAAAAATTATCAACCCAAACACTAATAAGTATTTATTCATATAGCTGTATTTAGAAATAACAAAATTAATGCATTGTGATTTTCGTAATAGTTAAATGTAAGTTAGGTAATCTGATTAAAAAGGTACGTGTAATAAATACTTATCCTTAAAAAAAGGCTCAGGAAATATTTTTTCAATTTCCCATATTCTTGGCTTGCATTGACTATCAGATATTTCCTGGCTAAGATCGCCGCCTTTCAGGCAGATCAACCCTCTTGGCTGATTCTCTTTTTTAAGCAAGGGTTTGCTCCAAAACCATAGATCCTTTAATGGTGCTACTGCTCTGGATACGACCACATCAAATTTTCTGTCTTTGATATCTTCGGCTCTTGTATGTTGTGTAGTAAGATTTTGCAAACCGATAGCTGCCGCAACTCCAGTAACCACTTTCAGTTTTTTATTAATACTATCGACCAAATGAAACTGGGTATCCGGATAAAAGATGGCTAACGGAACACCGGGAAAACCACCACCACTGCCAAGATCCATCACCTGCATACCTTTTTTAAATTCGAATTGAGTAGTGATCGCTAAAGAATGCAATACATGGTGCTCATAAAAATTATCCATGTCTTTACGTGAGATAACATTTATTTTTTCGTTCCATTCTGTATACAATTCTTTCAATTCTGCCAATTGCTTCAATTGCACTTCAGAAAAATCACTAAAATATTTGCTTACGATATCCATGACTATAAGAAGATTATTTCCACAAACGTTTAGGCTTTCTTACCACAGAAACAGCAAAGATCAGGTAGTAAAAGAACATGAACACATCAAAAAACGGGAACAATATAAAAAGATCTTTTTCATTTAATTTTTTCATGTTGCTGTATAATACAACAGCTTGTAATATAAAACGGCCCACAAAAATAATTACTGCTGCTATCCAAAAATGAGAGAATAAGCTTACGGTCAATAACGGATAAAATAAAAAGAGAGAAAAAGAATACAACCCTAATAAAAATTTATGTACTGGTTTATAATATCTCCCAGAGCTATTATGGCGCTTCTTCTGTCTAACCCATTCTCCGAAAGTTTTCGATGGTTCGCTTATTGTAAAAGTATCTTTATCAATACTGATCTTTGTGTTAGTTTTGGTTGCAGCAATATTCACAAATAAGTCATCGTCGCCACTCAATATATTGTTGTGTGCAGAGAACCCTTTATGTTTAAAGAAAAGCACTTTTTTATAACTTAAGTTTCTGCCAACACCCATATATGGTACGCCTGCCAACGTGTAATTGAAATATTGCAAAGCAGTATGAAATGTTTCCCAACGGATTATTTTATTTAATAAGCCCGGCTTTTTATGGTAGGCGCCATAACCAATAACGATCTCCGTTGCATCATCATAGGTTGCCTGCATCTTATCTATCCACAACTCTGAAGCAGGAGTACAATCTGCATCTGTTAATAAAACAATCTCATATTTTGCCGCTTTAATACCCATACTTAACGGGAATTTTTTTCCGGGAATGAATTGAGCCTCCTGCTTTAGCTCTAATACTTTCAACAGCGCCAAATATTTATCTTCAAAATCTTTTAATAAATACCTAGTATCATCAAATGAGTTATCATCCACCACTATTATTTCATGCGTAGTTTTGTATTGCTGCTCTAATATAGCCGGTAAATGTTTGGCCAGATTAAGTGACTCATCTTTGGCACAAATAATTACTGAAACAGGATGTGTTTGTGAAGTTGCTTTAGCCGAAGGCTGATAATTCATTACCCTTGTAAAAAAATAAGTGTAATAAAATAGCTGAACCAGTGCCACTATGCAAAACACAATAAAAAGAACATCCCGCCAATATTGTAATAGGTCTAAAAATCTCATATTTACAAAAATAAGGTATACACAAAGGTTTATGAAAACCAATTTGTATCCGGTGAATTAATAAAAATGGAACAACTGTTGCTGCTCCATTTTTTTATTTTTTTCAGATCAATATATTTTAGGCCGATACCCATTTACGATTAGAGAAATCTCCAAACGATTCGCCTTTTTTTCTTTCTTTTTTAAAGATGCCAAACAAGCCATCCAATTCAGATAAGATAGCTGCTTCATCCAAATGTTGCTTGTATGTTTTGTTCAAGCGTTCGCCCTGGTTATCACCACCTAAATGCATATTATATTTTCCCGGAGCTGTTCCCACAAAACCTATTTCAGCAGCATAAGGACGGCCGCAACCGTTTGGACAACCGGTCATGCGGACAATAATATTTTCATCAGCCAGTTTATGTTTTTCAAGCAATGGCTCTATCTTGGAAATAAGACTTGGTAAATAACGTTGCCCTTCTGCTAATGCCAACGGGCAAGTAGGTAATGCCACACAGGCAATAGAGTTTCTACGAACAGCGGAGGCTTTTTCTGTATGTTCTATTACTTTAAAATCCTGTAATATTTTATTGATCGCTGCTTTATCTTTTTCTTCTACATCAGATATAATAACATTCTGTGTTGCCGTAAATAGAAAATTAGATTTGCCTGTTTTAGCTACTTCCAATAAAGCAGTTTTTAAAGCGAATTTTTCATCATCCAATACCCTTCCATTCTCAACAAATACGGTATAGTACCAGCGGCCTTGTTCACTTTTTTCCCAACCATACAGATCTTGTCTTTCTGTAAATGTATAAGGTTTTGCAGGTTCTAATTTAAAACCGATACGTTTTTCTAATTCTTCTTTGAACCATTCAACGCCGTATTTATCAACTGTATATTTTAACCTGGCTAATTTTCTGTCGCTACGGTTTCCATAATCTCTTTGTACCGTTAACACTTCGTAGATGGCTTTCAATGTTTTGAACTCCGTATCAGTAAAACCGATCACGGTGCCCAATCTTGCATACGTATCGGGATTGCCATGCGTAGTTGACAAACCGCCGCCGATAGCGATATTGAAACCTTTTAAAACATTATTTTCTATGATCGCTATCAAACCAATATCATTTGTAAATACATCTGAATCATTGTTTGGCGGAATAGCGATACCTATCTTGAATTTTCTTGGTAAATAACGATCCTGGTATAACGGATCTTCTTCGTCCTTTTTATCGACGATCTTTTCGTCGTTGATCCATATCTCGTAATAAGCTTTTGTTTTAGGCATTAGCAATTCACTGATCTTATCTGCGTAAGCAAAAACTTCTGCATGGATCGGCGACATTTTTGGATTAGAGGCACAGGTAACATTGCGGTTGATATCTCCACATGTTGCAATAGAATCTAAATGAGCTTCGTTAAAAGCCTGTATCGTTGGTTTTATTTTTGATTTTACCAATCCATGCAACTGGATGGTTTGCCTTGTTGTAATTTTAATAACGCCTGTAGAATTTTCGCCGGCTATATTATGCGCAGCGATCCATTTATCAGCTGTTAAAAATCCACCAGGCAAGCGCAGGCGAATCATGAAAGTGTATAAGCGATCTAATTTTTTTGCAGCACGCTCTTCTCTTCTGTCACGGTCATCCTGCTCGTACATACCATGAAATTTAATTACGGCTTTATCATCCTCGCGAATGGCACCGGTAATTTCATCCTGCAGACTTTGCTTAATAGAACCACGCAAACCATCACTGGCCACTTTGATCTTCTCTATCGCAGATAAATTATTTTTCTCGCTCATGGCATTTTTAATTAAGAATTAGTAATTAATAATTAATATTTTTTTTAATTTATTAAACTCCTCTTACAATTTTGGAATTTGATTTATTGTTTTTGATCTATTTTAATACACGTCTTTTTCGTAACGTCCTTCTTCTTTCAACTGTTCTAAATATTCTTTTGCTCCTTCGGGCGATTGATTGCCGTATTGTTCGATGATCTTTAACAATGTATTTTCAACATCCGTACTCATCGGATCCTTTTTTCCACAGATATAGAAAGATGCACCACTGCTTAACCATTCGTATAATTCTGCTGCATGTTGTTGCATTTTATCCTGCACATACACTTTTTCTTTCTGATCTCTTGAAAAAGCCAGGTTGATCTTATTCAACACACCGGTCTCGAACCAGTTTTGTATTTCTGTTTGGTATAAAAAATCACTTGCAAAATGTTGTTCGCCAAAAAACAACCAGTTTCTTCCTGACGCACCTGTTGCATCTCTTTCTGCCAAAAATGAACGATAAGCAGCGATACCTGTACCCGGACCAACCATGATAATATCTTTGTCTTCTGCAGGAAGTCTGAATCTTTTGTTGGGTTGTACAAAGAATTTTTGTTTAGCTCCTACTTTTAAATTCTTTAAAAAATCAGAACACAAACCAAATCTTACTTGCCCGTTAACATCATACACATCTTTTGCAACGATCACATGTACTTCATTTTCATGTGCAGCAGGTGAAGACGCAATGGTATATAATCTTGGAGAAATTGCATTAAGTGTAACTAAAAAGTCTTCGAACTGTCCGATGTTTTTAATTGGATATTTTCTAACCATATCCAACAGATCCATTCTTCCTGCAGGAATGGTGTGTTCCATTACATCGCCGTATTGTTTTATTAGCCTTTCGGTTAGATAAACAATATTAACTCTTCTCTTCAGTAATTCGTAGATCGTAATTTTTTCATTTTTGAACAGCACTGATTTATTACCGTCAATATTTGTCTTAGCAATAATATCCGTTACTGTCTGAGAATTATTTTCAGGAACAATGCCTATTGAATCGCCGCATTGGTATTCGATACCTTCCGCTGCAATTTCGATATGGTATGTTTCTTTGTTAGAGCCTTTATCATTTAAATTAATATGCGTCAAGATCGGACCTTCGTAAGTAAGCTTGCCCGTTTTTTTAACAGATGTTGCACCGTGTGCTGTTGCAGCAGTAGTTGCCTGAGCCGGTGTATTCGTGCTGGTTAAAGCAGTTACTACGGTTCCAAACCATTTGTTGGCGTCTTCTTCAAATTCAACATCACATTTCTGTAAGGGAGCAATTCTTTTAGCGCCAAGTGATTCAAATTTTTTATCAATGTCTTCACCAGTCTGACAAAACAATGGATAAGATGTATCACCCAATGCCAATACACTGAATTTTAATTTATCCAGTTTCGTATTATCCTGCATTACATGATCGTAGAATTTTTTAGCAGCTTCAGGCGGTTCGCCTTCACCATGCGTAGCCACAACTACCAGAAAATATTCTTCTTTTAAAAGATCAGTCAGGCGATACTGATCCATTGCTATTACTTTAGCATTGATGCCGATCTTTTTTGCCTTACCTGCAAATTCTGTAGAAAGTTTTTTAGAGTTGCCTGTTTCTGTACCATACACAATAGTGATCTTACTCGCTAATGGTTTTACATCAGCGCTCACGGTTGGTGTTGCCTCAGCCTGGTTAAATACAATGCCGTTTAAATAACCACTGGCCCATATCTGCTCCTCTTTATTTAGTGAGCCGATAAAGTCCCTGATAGTTTTTAATTTTGGTTCAGATAACATTTCCTTTTATTATTTGTTAGTTCAGTTAGTTTTTTATGAAGCTTGTTTGGCCTGTTGTTCTTGTGTTAGTGCATCGATTTTCCCTACAGGTTTAAAATAATGCTCTTTACTGCCGCTGTTGGATAGCCATGCGAATTTTTCATACAGTTGTACCACTTTGCCAATGATCACTAAAGAAGGTGAAATGAATGTTCGACCTTTTAATGTCTCTGTATACTCATACAGGTTAGTTACATGAACAGTTTGTAGTGGTGTGGTTGCCTGTTCAACAACTGCTAATAATTTATCTGCTGCAATATTATTCTTTACCAAATTTTCTACTACACTGTTCAATGTTTCGCTGGACATATAAAACACCAACGTATCCGTAGTAGCAGCTAACTGTTTCCAGTATTCCTCCGTAACGATATCAGATTTGTATAAAGTAAGAAAACGAACCGCTGTTGAATAGTCTCTTGCCGTTAAAGGAATGCCTGCATATGCTGCGGCACCTAAAGCAGCTGTAACGCCGGGAACTATTTCGTATTCAATTTCATTTGCGACCAGTGTTTGCAATTCATCTAAAATATTAGAGAAGATAGAAACATCGCCGCCTTTTAAGCGCACTACTGATTTTCCTTCGTTTGCGTATTCAACTAAATATGAATTGATACTTTCCTGTGGCGTTGAATAACCTCTGCGGCATTGCTTACCTACATAAATTACTTCCGCTTCTTCTTTTACATATTGTTTGATAATATCAGTGCTCACTAATCTATCCGTCAACACAATATCTGCCTGTTGCAGATAACGCACAGCTTTCATCGTGATAAGTTCAGGATCACCGGGACCTGCGCCTACCAAGATAACTTTACCTTTTTTAATATTTGTGCTGTTAGCTGTCATTTTATTTTAATTAATAATTAGTAATTAAGAATTAATAATTATTATGATTCAACAGAGACTTATTAATTGCAACTATTTTTAATTGCTAATTTTTTAAAACAATCCCTCAATTGATAAATATCTTTCTCCAGTATCGTAATTAAATGTCAGTATTCTTGATTTTTTAGGAATGTCTTTTAATTTTTTTGCAACAGCTGCTAATGACGCGCCTGTTGATATGCCCACTAAAATGCCTTCTTCTTTGGCGATACGTTGTGCGTAAGAGAATGCTTCATCTTTGCTCACTTGTATCACGCCATCTAAAATATCTTTATTCAAAATTGAAGGAATAAAACCTGCACCAATACCCTGTAAAGGGTGAGGGCCGGGTGTTCCGCCACTGATCACCGGAGATAGTTCGGGTTCAACAGCAAATACTTTTAATTTGGGCCATTTCTTTTTTAGTACTTCAGCAACACCTGTAATATGTCCGCCTGTACCAACGCCTGTAATAATATAATCTAATCCATCCGGAAAATCTTTTTCAATTTCCAGGGCGGTTGTTTTTCTATGTATCTCGGTGTTAGCCGGATTGTCGAATTGTTGTGGCATCCATGCATTAGGTGTGGATGTTACTAATTCACTTGCTTTTTCTATCGCGCCTTTCATTCCTTTTTCACGGGGTGTTAAAACAAATTCGGCTCCGTATAATGCCATCAATCTTCTACGTTCGATGCTCATACTTTCCGGCATCACTAAAATTATTTTATATCCTTTTACTGCAGCAACCAATGCTAAACCGATCCCCGTATTACCGGAAGTAGGTTCAATGATAACACTGTCTTTCTTCAACAAGCCTTTTTTCTCGGCATCTTCGATCATCGATAAAGCGATACGATCTTTAATACTCGCGCCCGGATTTGTTTTTTCTAATTTGATCCAAACTTCATGGTCTGCCCCGAATAATTTATTAAGACGAACATGTGGTGTATTGCCAATGGTTTGTAAAATGTTATCTGCTTTCATTGAAGTAGCTATTATTTATTGGTTAGTTTTTATTTAATTAGATCACAAAATTCAATGCCTCCGGTAAAGGATTTTTATCTCTGATGGTTATTTCGCTTTTGTGGTATACAATTGAATGTGGCAATACACTATTGGTAAGCCAAACATTTCCGCCGATCACGCTGTCATGGCCGATCACTGTATCACCGCCTAATATTGTTGCACCCGAATAAATGATCACATTATCTTCAATGGTCGGATGCCTTTGCGTTTGCGCTTTGCCTTTGCTTACGCTTAATGCACCCAAAGTTACACCCTGATATATTTTAGCATTGTTACCAATGATCGTTGTTTCACCAATTACGATACCTGTACCGTGATCAATAAAAAATGAATCGCCGATAACTGCACCGGGATGAATATCAATACCGGTTTTACTATGCGCATATTCAGAGAACATTCTTGGTAATATTTTTACTCCCTCGATCCATAACTGGTGAGAGAAGCGATACACAGCTGTTGCATAAAAGCCAGGGTATGCTACCAATACTTCTTCAATTGACCTTGCAGCAGGATCGAATTTCAATACAGCTTCCGCATCTTTTAATAATGACTTATAGATCGAAGGTGCTTTATCAAAAAATGTTTTTGTAAAAGCCTGGGTTTTATCGCCATTGCCTACTACGTCATAGATCAATGTAGATAAATGGCTCTTAAAAGATTCGAATTCTTTTTCAAGATCAGCTACCGTATGCCTTCTTTGCTGATTAGGAATAAACAAAAATTCAAAAAATGAATCGATGAATTCTTTTGCTAATTCTTTATCAGGAAAAGTAGTATCTCCTTTTAAGTGTTGCGCGTGTAAGTCTTTTATAAATTGATTAGTACTCATGTTTCTGTTTTAGTATTAAGATATAAGTATTAAGTATCAAGAATAGTTCGTCTTGCGACTTGCTACTTATTACTTGCTGCTTTACTGGATCATACAAGCACCAACAGTTACGTTGCTTGTTTCATCGATCAATATAGCGCCACCGTTCACTCTTAATTTTTTGTAAGAATCAAAAGGAATGGGTGAAGCTGTTTTTATAGTTGCTTTAATAATATCGTTTAATGATGCCTGGTCCGGAGCCGGTTCTTTTTCTAAAGAGTTAACGTTTAATTTATACTCAATATCTTTTATCACCGCTCTTACTACCCTGCTGTTTATTTGTAATAAATATTTGCTGCCAACCACTAATGGTTTGTTAGCCATCCAACACAGCAATACTTCAAGTTCATTTTCAACCCTCGGCTGATTATTTTTATTTACAATGATATCGCCACGGCTGATATCGATCTTATCTTTTAAATGAAGTATCGCGCTTTGAGGTGCAAATGCTTCTGCTACTTCTTTACCGGCAATTTCAATAGTGCTGATCGTGCTTTCAATTCCTGCGGGTTGAACAACAACCTTATCGCCTACTTTATAAACACCGCTGATCACTTTTCCGGCGTAGCCACGATAATCGTGCAGCTCTTCTGTTTGCGGACGAATTACATATTGCACAGGAAATCTTGGATCATTGTAATTGATATCATTCGCTAACTCTACCGTTTCTAAAATATCTAATAATGATCGCCCTTCGTACCATGGATATTTATCCGATTTGTCTACGATATTATCTCCGTTCAATGCACTGATAGGTATGTAAGTAATATCTTTTAATCCTAGCGTTTCTGCCACTTTCGCATAATCGATCACTATATTATTATAAACGTCTTGTGAATATTCAACAAGATCCATTTTATTGATTGCTATAATTACATGCGGTATATTCAACAAAGAAGTAATGATAGAGTGGCGACGTGTTTGTTCGATCACTCCATGTCTTGCATCCACCAAAATAATTGCAAGGTCGGAATTAGATGCGCCGGTAACCATGTTACGCGTATATTGAATATGTCCCGGAGCATCAGCAATAATGAATTTACGTTTTGGTGTAGAGAAATATTTGTACGCTACATCAATTGTAATTCCTTGTTCTCTTTCTGCACGAAGTCCGTCAGTTAATAAAGCCAGGTCAATTTCACCATCGTCTTTATTCTTACTTTGTTTTTCTATCGCTTCTAAATGATCGATCATGATAGATTTACTATCATACAATAAACGCCCGATCAATGTACTTTTTCCGTCATCAACACTTCCTGCAGTTATAAATCTTAAAATATCCATATGTTCTATTTGGTGATTTGGTAATTTGATGATGTGATGATTGAAAGTTTTACATGATCACATCTCCAAATCGAATAATTATCAAATTAAAAATATCCGTTCTTCTTTCTGTCTTCCATTGCCGCTTCGCTTACCCTGTCATCAATTCTCGTTTCGCCACGTTCACTGGTTTTTGTTGCTATAATTTCTGTAATGATATCATCCAATGTTGATGCGCTTGATTCTACTGCTGCGGTGCAAGTCATATCTCCCACTGTTCTATACCTTACTTTTTTAACAGAGATCTTATCAGTTGGGTCGATCTGTATGAATTTTGATGTAGCGATGTATTGTCCCTGGTATTCCAGCACTTCTCTGTCATGAGAAAAATAAATAGACGGTAACTCGATTTTTTCTCTGCGGATATAATTCCAGATATCCAATTCTGTCCAGTTGCTGATCGGGAACACACGAACATTCTCGCCCTTATTGATCTTGCCATTGTAAGTGTTCCACAATTCCGGCCTTTGTAATTTCGGATCCCACTGACCAAATTCATCTCTTACAGAAAATATTCTTTCTTTCGCTCTTGCTTTTTCTTCATCTCTTCTTGCACCGCCGATACAAGCGTCGAATTTGAATTCTTCAATAGTATCTAACAAAGTGAAAGTCTGCAAAGCATTGCGGCTCGCGAATTTTCCTTTTTGTTCCGTTAAATTTTTTGCTTTGATCGTATCTTCTACATTACGCACAATTAGTTTTTCGCCAATTGACTTGGCCATATTATCTCTGAAGTCAAGTGCTTCCTGAAAATTATGACCGGTATCGATATGCACCAAAGGAAAAGGAAATTTTCCCGGACGAAAAGCTTTCAATGCCAAATGCACCATCACGATAGAATCTTTACCGCCTGAAAACAACAAAGCCGGTCTTTCAAACTGACCAGCCACTTCACGAAAAATGTGAATGGATTCCGATTCTAACTGCTCCAAATAATCTAATCTCTGTAAACTCATATTCTTATTTTGTTCTTTCTTACTTATTAAACATTAAAAGCGCTTTTCTCAACATCTGCATTTACTTCCACATCACCATGTACATGCAAACCACATTCTTTATTCGCTGCATCTTCCCACCACCATCGCCCAGCCCTGAAATCTTCTCCCGGCTTGATGGCACGTGTACATGGCGCACACCCGATGCTTACAAAACCTCTATCGTGTAAAGGATTGTAGGGAACATTGTTATCGTTGATATATTTTCTAACTTCTTCGGTTGACCAATGTAAAATTGGATTGTACTTGATGATTTGGTTAACTTCATCCCATTCAACTAATGGAATATTTTGTCTGTCGGGAGAATGCTCAGCACGTAAACCTGTTATCCAGATCGCATTTCCTGCCAATGCTCTTCTTAAAGGCTCAACCTTACGGATAAAGCAACAGCCTTTTCTGTTATCGATTGATTCGTAAAAAGAATTGGGGCCTTTTTCCTGCACAAATTTCCCCAGTTCTTCTGCCTGAGGGTAATACCCTTTGATATATGTGTGGTATTTTTCGTTCGTGCTGTTCCAAACAGAATAAGTTTCTGCAAATAAACGGCCCGTATCTAAAGTAAATATTTTGACATCCAGTTTATTGTGTAATATCTCGTGTGTGATCACCTGGTCTTCAAAACTAAAGCTTGAAGAAAATGTGACCTTTCCGGGATATTTGTCCACCAAGACTTTGATGAATTCAGCGATGCTTAGTCCACTTGACTGGTGGAGTAATTCAGACGTGCTATTTTGAAGAGGATTGTTTGTCATTTTTTGTTATTTAACTGTACAAGTTGAGAGAATACTGATTATTACGGGATTGAAGTAAAAACCAAAAGGCTTAACAACAATAGACCTTGATGCTGCAGCAATTGCACATACCCATAATGGAAGCCGTAAATAACATACTTTAACTATAAAAATGAGCAGCAAAGATACTATACAAATTCAAATCGTGGAAATCTTTTTAGATTATCCAAGCAGTTCAAAATCAATGGAAAACAATAAAAATGGCTATTCTGATTTTTTAGAACGGACGATCTTATAAATTCTGATGGCACTCATCAATAAAATGATGAATAATACCAGTCCGAGTATACCCCAAACCAGGCTCATGGCTTGTTTTACCACTGCCATCATTACAATAGCGATCAAAAAGATAGTGGCGACCTCGTTCCAGATACGCAATTGCTGGGAAGTATAGCGAAAAATGCCCTTTATTTGCTCGGCATATATCTTCTGTAAAGTGAAATGATAAATGTATAAACCCACTACAAAACAGAGTTTAATGGCAAGCCATTCGGGAATACTTCCGTACAAAAAGCCCATCCAGGTACCAAAAATAAGGGTGAGTATGGCAGAAGGCCAGGTAATACCAAACCATAAACGTTTGATCATTACGGAAAAATGCCTGCGTAATATCTCCTTTTCAATTTCAGGTTTATCACCCGCTTCCGTATTGTAAATAAACAAACGGGGTATGTAAAACATCCCGCTGAACCAGGTTACAATAAAAATGATATGAAGCGCTTTTACGTAGTTATACATTCTTTTTATTTTGCTTAACGCTCAATGCTTGGGGCTTAATGCGAATACAAAAGTATTGTTTTGCATGTAGCTTTCAGCGTTACGCATTCAGCTTATTAGCATTCAGCAATTAATTTCTTTAAAGTTGCCACCCATAACGGGTTCGTATTTAAGCAAGGGATCATAGTGTATTTATCACCTCCTGCATGCAAAAAAATTTCTCTCCCGCGATCTTCGATCTCTTCTAAAGTTTCTAAACAATCACTTACAAAAGCCGGACAAATGATCAGGAGCTTTTTGATCCCTTCTCTTGGCATTTGCTCTAAACGTATATCTGTAAATGGTTCCAGCCATCCTTTTCCTAGTCTTGATTGAAAAGAGATGCTGAATTTATCTTTAGGAATTTGTAGTTGATCCGTTACCAATCTTGTTGTCGTAAAACATTGGTGACGGTAACAATGTGCATGTGCAGGTGAAGCCACATTGCAACAGTCTGCTACTGTGAGACAGTGGTTTCCGGTGATATCACTTTTTTTAATGTGCCTGCCTGGAACGCCATGATAGCTGAATAAAATATGATCGTATTCTTTTTGCAAATACGGGCGCATATTATCAGCCAGTGCATTAATATAATCAGCATCATTATAATAAGGCTCTACAAATTTCAATTGAAACTTGTAGCCGTTCTTTTTGTAAGTTTCTTTAGCATGCGCTACTGCTGTTTCGTAAGATGACATGGCGTAGTGCGGGTAAAGCGGCACTGCTACTACTTCTTCAATATCCGGATTCTTGCGAAGCAAATTATCAAATGCTTCCTGCGGCGTGGGACTTCCGTACCGCATGGCAATTTCAACAGGTTCTTCTACCAGCTTTTGCAATGCTGCCTGCAATTGTTTTGTAAAAACGATCAATGGAGAACCTTCTTTTGTCCAAATGGTTTTATAAGCCTCCGCAGATTTAGGCGCGCGTGTTGGCGTTATCAATCCCTTTACTAACAACAACCTTAAAACATACGGCGTATCGATCACGCGCTCATCCATCAAAAACTCATTCAGGTACCGTCTTACATCCTTTACCTCTGTTGAATCGGGAGACCCCAGATTCATCAATACTATTCCTCGTTTTGTTGCACTCATATTGTAAACTATTTTGCAAATGTAACCACAGACTCATCATAATAGTTACAATCAGGTAAGAGATTTTAAATGTACGCAAGGATAACTAAAATAGTTTGTCATTATTTCTTTTACAAATTTCAAAATTAACTTCAATTCCATAAAAGATAATGCTATAAAGCTTTTCGGCGAATCCATCTTTCCTAAATTCCTTTAAAATGGGTGCTATATTAGAATTGAGATTAATACGGTGCACTATTTAAAAAACCAAGTTTCATTTAAAAGCGTACATCATACAGACTGTTACTTTAAACCTGATAAAAATCAGTAATAGAAATGACAAACCAATGACATACAAATTAGTAAACACGAATACCGGAAGTTAATTTTGTAACAGAATTTCAGAACTGAGTTTTAACATGCAGCACCAACTAACCGAGATATCACAATTTTTTATCGCTGGCGTTAATTATAGAAAAACGGATGCAGCTGTTCGCGGACAGTTTGCCATCAATAAAGACCAATACCTTCAACTTCTTTCTTTAGCACCTCAATATGGTTTGAGCGAATTGTTTGTTGTATCAACCTGCAACCGTACAGAGATTTATGGTTTTGCTGAAGATGCTTCCAAATTATGTGAACTCCTAACTACACAAACGGAAGGTTCTCTTGAAACATTTTGCAAATTATCTTATATCAAACAAGGTGGAAAAGCGATCGAACATTTGTTCAATGTAGCAGCAGGTCTGGATTCTCAGATACTCGGGGATTATGAAATTGTTGGTCAGATAAAACTAGCCGTAAAACTTTCCAAAGAGCATGATTTCATCGGTTGTTATTTGGAAAGATTAGTGAACAGCGTTTTGCAGTCATCTAAACAAATTAAAACAGAAACTCAATTAAGCGGAGGCACTGTTTCCGTTTCTTTTGCAGCTGTTCAATATATTAAAGAGACCATCACAAATATTGCAGATAAAAAGATCGTTTTGTTAGGTACCGGAAAGATCGGGCGCAATACCTGCAAGAATATGGTTGATTATCTTGATACAAAAAATATCACCTTAATTAATCGCACAGAAGATAAAGCTGCGGAGCTGGCTAATGAATTAGGTTTATTATCTGCCTCCATGAATGATCTTGCTGCACAAGTTAAAGATGCTGATATTATTTTAGTAGCAACGAATGCAACCGATCCGGTTATTTTAAAATCTCATGTAGAAAATACCTGCAAGAAGCTGATCATTGACTTATCTATTCCTTATAATGTTGAAATAGCTGCACAACAATTACCGAATGTAACACTCATCAACGTTGATGAACTATCAAAAATAAAAGACGTTACCCTGCAAAGAAGAGAAGCTGAAGTTCCAAAAGCAAAAGCGATCATTCTTGAACATATACACGAGTTTGTGCTATGGCACGAAATGCGCAAAAATGTACCGGTATTAAAAGCGGTTAAAACTAAATTACAGGGAATGCACGCCTGCAAATTGTATTGCAGTGCATCACAAGATATACCCTCACCTGCAAGCCCTGTTAATGCTCAGGAAAAAATCCAGAAAGTAATTAATGGAATGGCTGCAAAACTTCGCGTACAAAATCAACATGGCTGTCAGTATATTGAAGCCATCAATGATTTTATTGCTCCCGGTTTAAATAATTAAATTTTTCAATGAAGAAACTTATCCGCATCGGGACAAGAGAAAGTCAGTTGGCCGTGTGGCAAGCTGTACATGTACAAAAGTTATTGGCCGAAAACGGATTTGAGTCTGAATTAGTTCACATAAAAAGCGAAGGTGATATCGATCTGCAAACGCCCTTATACGAAATGGGTGTGCAGGGAATTTTTACAAGAAGTTTAGATATTGCTTTATTAAATGATACCATTGATATTGCTGTGCATTCCATGAAAGATGTGCCTACGCAATTACCAAAAGGAATTGTACAAGCCGCTGTGTTGAAACGTGCTTCATACAAAGATCTTTTTGTTTATAAAGGCAATATTAATTTCCTAAATGATCTGAATTCTACGGCGATCATTGCTACCAGCAGTATTCGCAGGAAAGCACAATGGCTAAACCGTTATCCCAATCATACTGTTGAAAATCTTCGCGGCAACGTAAATACAAGATTAAAAAAAGTAACGGATAGTAATTGGAACGGTGCGATTTTTGCAGCAGCAGGATTAGAAAGAATTGAGCTTCGTCCGGAACAATCGATAGAACTGGATTGGATGTTGCCCGCGCCCGCACAAGGCGCCATTACCGTTGCTTGCAAAGAAGGTGATAGCTATTCATTTGATGCTTGTAAGCAATTGAATGATACTGACACTGAGCTATGCACAAAAAATAGAAAGAGATTTTTTACGTGGTTTATTGGGCGGCTGCTCCACGCCTATCAGCGCATTGGCGGAGATAAAAAATAATGAGCTTATCTTTAAAGGCAATATTTTATCGATCGACGGAAAAGATAAATTGTCGATCGAGAAAAGAATATCAATAAAAGATATTGATGATCTTGGAACAAAAGCGGCACATGAATTATTAAACAACGGCGGACAAAAAATAGCAGATAGTATTCGCAATGGCGGAAAAGATTAAAACAATATTATGCACCAGGCCCGTAAATGCTTTTCTTATAAAAGAGGCAAAGCAGCAAGGCATCGCTATAGATATTATTGAATTCATTCGTACAGAGCCGATCATCAGTGCCAAATTAAAAAAACAGATCAACGAATTGGCCAACCAACCAATGACGATCGTTTTTACGAGTATGAATGCGGTGGAAGCTGTGAGAAATTATCTTGATAAAAAACCGGCAGACTGGAAAATATTTTGCATCGGCGCAGCCACGCAAAAATTAGTAGTAGAAGAATTTGATGGCAGATCGATTGTTGGAACGGCAGACAGCGCCGCTGAATTAGCGGATGCTATTATCGCAGAAAAAAATATCAATAAAGTAGCTTTCTTCTGCGGCGATCAGCGCAGGCATGAGCTGCCTAAGAAATTAGCAGAGAATAAAATAGAAGTGAATGAAGTGGAAGTGTACAAAACATTTCAGCTTAATGAAAAAATAACTAAAAAATATGATGGCATTTTGTTTTTTAGTCCGAGTGCAGTAGAAAGTTTTTTTACAACCAATAAAGTAACACTCCAAACAACACTATTTGCCATTGGCAATACAACAGCAAGCACCATTAAAAAATATACTAAAAATAAAATAGTACTAAGTGATAAGCATGGCAAGGATGATCTGATGGAAAAAGCAATTGCATACTATGCATAATAACTGACACGAAACTAACTACATGAGCACATTACAGAACGACCTATTATTAAGAACGCTTCGCGGAGAGAAAACTGAAAGAACCCCCGTGTGGATGATGCGTCAGGCCGGTCGTTATTTACCTGAGTACATGGTACTAAGAAATAAATACGGCTTTTTTGAACGTTGTCAAACACCTGAACTGGCTTGTGAAATAACTTTACAACCGGTAGATATTATTGGTGTAGATGCGGCCATTTTATTTTCAGATATTTTAGTGGTTCCGCAAGCCATGGGCCTGGAAGTACAATTGATAGAAAGTCAGGGGCCGATATTACCGGATCCTATCAAAACATTGGCTGATCTAAAACGCATTCGCGTTCCCGAAGTTGATGAAAGCCTGGGGTATGTTTTTGATGCGATCAAAATGATAAAAAAAGAATTGCATGGCCGTGTCCCATTGATCGGTTTTGCGGGTGCGCCCTGGACATTGTTATGTTATATGGTGCAGGGTAAAGGTTCTAAAACTTTTGACGAAGCAAAAACATTCTGCTACACACAGCCGGAAGTAGCGCACCAGTTATTACAAATGATCACTGATACCACGATCAAATATTTACAAGGACAGGTAAAAGCCGGAGCAGATACGATACAGATATTTGATAGCTGGGGTGGTTTATTAGGACCTGAGGATTTTGAAGTATTATCATTACAATATATCCGCCAGATCGTTACGACGTTAAAAGATTTAGCACCAACGATCATCTTTGCAAAAGGTGCATGGCAATCTTTAGATAAGATGGCCGAAACAGGCGCCGCAGGTTTAGGAATTGACTGGTGCATTAAACCACAGACTGCACGCCAGTTTGCGGGTAAGAATATTACGTTACAGGGAAATTATGATCCGGCAAAATTATTATCGCCGATACCTATTATTAAAAAAGAAGTAAAAGCAATGCTCGATGCATTTGGACCAGGAAGACATATCGCTAATTTGGGGCATGGTATTTTACCAAATGTACCGGTTGATCATGCAAGGGCTTTTGTTGATGCGGTGAAGGAATATCGTTTTGATTAAATAAGAAATACAAAATAAGGAATAAGGAAGTTATAGAGACTAAGGTAATAAGTACTTTATTACCTTTTGGTTTTGATTTTTAACTTTTTACTTTTTCACTATATGATAAAAGATACCTGGATAAATTTTGTGCATGATCTTCAAGATCGCATTTGTACTGCTTTGGAAAAAGCAGATGGTAAAGCGGTGTTTATAGAAGATGCATGGGAACGCGCTGAGGGTGGTGGCGGCAAGACCAGGATAATTGCCAATGGAAATGCAATTGAAAAGGGAGGTGTAAATACATCAATAGTTTTTGGAGATGTAACTGATGCGATGCGCACACAATTAAAGATTGATGGCGCTAAATGGTTTGCCTGCGGATTAAGTTTAGTGATCCATCCATTAAATCCGTTTGTACCAACTGTTCATGCTAATTACAGGATGTTCGAATTATATAATGAACACGATGAAGTGATCGATAGATGGTTCGGTGGAGGAACAGATCTTACCCCATATTATTTATTTGAGGAAGATGCTAAACATTTTCATCAGACGTACAAAAACGCCTGCGATACATTTGATATATCATTCTATCCAAAGTTCAAAGCGACCTGCGATAATTACTTTGTAAATTTCCATCGTAATAATGAACGCAGAGGTATTGGCGGGATATTTTATGATTATCAGCGTCCGGATGAAAACAAAGATGTTGATTTTTGGATAAACTTTGCCAAACGCTGTGGCGATTCATTTATAGAAGCATATCTGCCAATCGTTGAAAAAAGAAAGAACGCGCCCTATACTGATAAAAACAAGCACTGGCAGGAAATACGCAGAGGCAGATATGTGGAGTTTAATTTGGTTCACGACCGCGGCACTTTATTCGGATTAAAAACGAATGGCAGAATTGAAAGTATTTTAATGAGCCTTCCACCAACAGTAAGATTTGAATATAATTATCAACCTGAAAAAGGTAGTGAAGAAGATAAATTGTTACAAGCATGCTTGCATCCAATAGATTGGTTAAATTTAGTCACTGAAGAAGAGAAAGCAGAGTGGGCAAGAAAATCAAACTCTTGTTAAGAAGGTCTTTTTAACATCGTACATCAAACATCGTAAATCGTACATAAAAATGTTTTTACAAAGAAGAAATAGAATTTTAAGAACTAACCCTTCGATAAGAAGCTTAGTGGCAGAAACTATTTTAACGCCATCAGATTTTATAGCCCCGCTATTTATCGATGAAGGCGAGAACATAAAATTTGAGATACCCTCAATGCCCGGCTACTATCGACGCTCATTAGACCTTACGATCATTGAAGTAAAAGAATTGTGGAGCCTGGGTATAAAAAGCGTTCTACTTTTTATTAAATGTGATGATTCTTTAAAAGACAATACCGGCAAAGAAGCATGGAATAAAAATGGTTTGATGCAACGCAGCATTAAAGCCATAAAAAATGCCGTACCGGAAATGATCGTGATGACGGATGTAGCGCTTGACCCTTATTCAATTTACGGTCATGATGGTATTGTAGAAAACAATGAAATAGTAAACGATCCTACAGTAGATGCATTGGTACAAATGAGTATCAGTCATGCAGAAGCAGGAGCAGATTTTGTTGCCCCAAGCGATATGATGGACGGCCGTATCGGAGAAATCCGTGAGGCTTTAGAAATAAATAATTTTACCAAGACAGGCATCATGGCCTATAGCGCTAAATATGCTTCTTGTTTTTATGGGCCGTTCAGAGATGCTTTAGATAGCAGTCCTGGTTTTGGCGATAAAAAAACATACCAAATGGATTTCGCTAATAGAACTGAAGCCATCAAGGAAACATTAATGGATGTGGAAGAAGGTGCAGATATCGTAATGGTAAAACCTGCAATGGCTTATTTAGATATTATCCGCGAAATAAAAAATACTGTGACTGTCCCTGTGAGTGCATACCATGTGAGTGGTGAGTATGCTATGATAAAAGCCGCTGCAAAAATGGGCTGGTTAAATGAAGATAAAGCGATTATCGAAAGTTTGACTTCGATCAAACGTGCAGGCGCAGATCTGATCGCTACTTACTTTGCGAAGGATACTGTTCGGTTGCTCAATAAATAAATACTGCTAATTAGATTGACTTACTCTTGATAAAGAATTGTATTAACAGTATAAATCCGATTCCAATTAGTCCGTAATAGATATACTTAAAGAAACTCTCAGTTTTAAGTTTATGATTAAAATACCTTCCTAAAAAAATTGTGGGTAGCACAACGGGTAATACTATCAGAAAATTATATGTTACAGCCATAGTCCAAAGCCCTTTGTACCAATAACCAAACATGCCGATAATACTGGCTATTAAAAAATAGGCCTGTAGTGTTGCCCTAAAATGTTTCGCAGACCAGTCACGCATATTTCCATAAAGTACAAGTGGCGGACCATTAATACCATAAGCCCCTCCCAAAATACCTGATAAAAAGCCACAGATAAAAAGCCAAACTTTATTATCAGATTCAAGTTTTAAATCCTGTTTCCAAGATAGAGAATAAAGTGCATATAAGATGATGAGTAATCCCAATCCTAGTTTAACATACTGTTCATTTCCATAAACCAGTATCAATAGCCCTAAAGGAATTCCCATCAGAGCAAAAATAATCAGCCATTTTGCACTGCTAAAATGTATTTGATCATGATCTTGTACAACAATAATTATTGCTACTGTAATTGATATTAATACAGAAAGAGGTACCGCTATTTCAATAGGCATAAAAAGTATCAATAACGGCACTGCAACCAGAGACTCTCCAAATCCAAAAGTAGAACGAATTAAAGTAGCGATAAACACAATAATTATAATACAAGATATTGACAGCATAATATTTATTCATTTAATCTAGTCCCAACACTATTTTACCTGTCGATCCTTTTTCATCTACGATTAATTCAAAAATAAATTTTGGCTCAAGTCCTTCTTCTTTGCGATGTGATACATACAAAATTGCCGTTCTGCTTTCTGCTGCTATCTTATTAATTAAAGAAGTTACCAATGATACATGGTAATCATCCAATCCGGAAGTAGGCTCATCTAATATCAATAAAGGCGGATGTTTGATCATTGCCCGTGCGATCAATGCTAAACGTTGCTGCCCCAATGATAATTTACTAAAGGATATATTTTTCAAATGATCCATCTCGATCAATTGCAACCATTCATTCGCAACCTGCAAATGTGCTTCAGCAGGAATAACGTATAAACCGATCGAATCAAATAATCCTGATACGACCATTCCCTGCAGCGTATGATTCTTACTAAACAAATCCGTCATAGACGGAGTAAAATAACCAACATTCTGTTTGATATCCCATACGGTTTCGCCCGTTCCTTTTTTCATTCCGAATAAGGTGAGATCTTGTCCGTAACCTTTCGGATTATCGCCTGTTATTAAAGTCAGCAAGGTTGATTTACCAGAACCATTCGGACCGATCAATTGCCAGAACTCTCCGGTATTTATTTTCCAGGAAATATCTTTTACAATTGGCCGCTCGTTATACGCAACATTTACTTTATTAAAAACAACCAATGCGTCGCTCTTAATTTCATAGTCATGCAAAGGTTTTGGAACATCGTTCGGAAAAACAATTGATTCGTTTTTCTGCTGATGCAAATATTCTTCAACGTTCTTGTGATAAGTAATTTTATTTTTAGCATCGATACTCACCGCATTTGTAACGAAGGGCAAAACATCTGTTTTACGGTTAATGATCTGGATAAGCGAAGCTTGTTCTCCTGCATCTTTCAATAATCCTCCCAGCGATGCCTGCGAAGCAATATCTAAATTATCAAATGGATTATCAAGAATTATATAATCAGGATTTCTAGAAAGGCAATAAGCAAGGAGTGCTTTTTTTTGTTCGCCGCTTGACATGGAGCGAAGCCTTTTATTATTTATTTTATCTACTTCAACACGATCATGAATTTCTTCTTCGTTGATCAATTCGATTATCGAAAGATCCGACATCAGCATAGTAGCCTTATCATTAAATTCAGCTAACCCGCCTTCGATCTTCTTCTCTAACAATAGTTGTATGAACAGATCCTTATTAGCATTTTTCGAAACAAAAACCGCCCAGTGATTATTTCTTTTCATTATAAAATTAAAATTTAATGCGCAAAATCAGCTTCGAAATTCCCTTTGATCCTTTCCATTGATGGATTAAAATAACCAAATTTCAAATTCGGGAATTCTTCATGGATCAGTTCCATCATTTGTTTGATCCCCATACACTCTCCTGTTTCCGCAACACCGATCTTACCCATATACCAATCAGGATCAATATTAAAATTGCGCCATTGTATCATGCACAGATCTGTTTCCCTAATTAATTTGCGCAATGCTTCATATTCCTCCACACTATCCGTCATACCCGGAAAAACAAAATAGTTGATGCTCGTCCAACCGCCAAAGCTTCGCACAACTTTCAGGCTCTCAATAATATCTTCAAATTTGTAATTGTTCGGGCGGTAATATGGCGTGTATATTTTTTCTCTCGCACTATTCGTACTCACACGCATACTATTTAAACCCGCTTCGCACAATGCTTTTACTGCATCCGGCTTACTACCGTTGGTATTGATATTGATACTTCCTTTTATTGTATGCTTACGAATTTCTTTGATCGATTCACGGATCGTTTCCCACATCAACAACGGTTCGCCTTCGCAACCTTGTCCGAAACTAACAATAGGAAAAGGCGCACTTTCTAAATGCGGCACGGTAAATTCAACAATTTCTTCCGCCGTAGGTTTAAACGTTAAACGATCTTGTGTGCTAACAATTGTTTCTTCTTCCGGTTGAAAAGAAATACAGCCAACACAATTGGCATTACAAGCAGGCGAAGAAGGAATAGGACATTCCCATCTACCCAAGAAAAAATTTCTTGCAGCCGGACAATGATACGTCAAACAACAATTCTCAGCCAAATGTTTTACTAAACGATTATGCGGATAAGCAGCTAACAATTTAGTAACCCCTGTTTCAATTTTTGCAGTATCAAAGCCTTCGCTCTCCTGGCGAATATCATTTTCAATTCTTACAGCAGGCACGTAAAACTTACCATTAAACCAGGATGCTGCCGTGTAACAAAACAAAGGCAGTGTTGGTGCATCAGCCATCGTTTCATAAGCTGCAATATACAAACCTGTATGTGCAGGTGGAATAAAAGCCGCAACAGCCCAACCCTTTTCGCACAAACGCATATCGCCCGTTTTAACATCGATACCAATTCCTCTGCGCCCCGGCAATTCGTATAACGAACCGCCTTCAGGAATTTCTATCCATTCATCTTCAGGAACCGGAACGGCATCCCAACCTGTGCGGCCGGTTGCATATAAGGAAAGGTCCTCGAAAATATTCCCTTCGCCATCAGAGTATAATAAATATGGGCTTTCTGCTAAGATCATGCAGCAAAATTCGTCAATTTGTTGTAGTTCGTCAAGTTTAAATTAGAAGCCGTATTAGCCGGGCTAAGTGCTGCTATTTAGCTTCGGTGGCGTCGCACATTTCATCTTTATCTTGCTATTTAGCAGCAATTATTGATCATGCTTAGCCAATATTCTTTCATCGATCAGGTCAAGTATTTCCTCGTTATTACTCATATCAAATTTTCGCGCAAATAAAAAATTGGCCGGCAGGTTGAACAATACGCTAAAATCATCTGCTGTAAAAGTTACGGGTAATGTTACGTTGGGTCTTCCCCAATCAACATATGTTACTGATTGGGCAATTTCTGCATAAGGAGCTTTATACAATCCCATTATTACACTTTGAAATAATATTTCATCAGGTACTAAAGTATCTTTATGATATACTAAAAAATCCGGGTGAAGGTCCAGGTAATCGATGACCTTTTTTACCGTTTCAATCGGTATTGCCCACCACTGGCTTCCGCCATAAGGTTGTAAATAACTTGGATGTTTTCTAATGCGGAATAATTTTAAAAGAAAGGAGTATTTACGATGCCTCAACAAGTGTATTAGTTTTTCATA
>JABDBG010000003.1 GCA_013288745.1 Bacteroidota bacterium | reverse complement strand
TTTCAGGGAAACGGATATTTTTTACACCCATTTCATTGATCAAAAAATCTAATAATTTTTTTGCTTCCGGTGTGCCGGTCATGTATTCGATACCCGCATAAATATCTTCTGTATTTTCTCTGAAGATGGTCATCTCTACTTTTTCCGGTTGCCACATAGGTGAAGGAACGCCTTCGAAATACCTAACAGGGCGTAAGCAAACGTATAGGTCAAGTTCTTGTCTTAATGCAACATTCAGTGAACGGATACCACCACCAACAGGTGTGGTTAACGGGCCTTTGATCGATAATAAATATTCTTTAAAAGCATTCATGGTGGCTTCCGGCATCCAGCTGCCTGTTTCATTGAAAGCTCTTTCGCCTGCAAGTACTTCCATCCATTGTATCTTTTTTTCTCCCCTGTAAGCTTTTTGTATGGCAGCATCAAAAACCCTCACGGAAGCTTTCCAGATATCCGGACCAATTCCGTCGCCTTCAATAAATGGAATGATCGGGTTATTAGGAACTTGTAGTTTTCCGTTCGCCATTGTAATTTTTTCTGCCATAAAGATTTTTTGTAATTTGTGTTATTTGATGGGATTGCTATAAAGATAATGCAATTAAAGAGTAATAATTACCAGAAAACACACGATTTCTAAAAATTTATATTACAATTAACCCATTCTTCATCAAAAACTACGCCTTCGTATTTTTTATAAAAATTGATAGCCGGTTCGTTCCAATCCAAAACCTGCCAGGTTATACCTGTAAATTGCTTGCCTTTTCCATCTTCAATTACTTTATCTACCAATAGTTTTCCTAAACCGTTTCCCCGGTATTTTTCCGTTACTAAAAGATCTTCCAAAAATATCCTTTGTCCTTTCCAGGTGGAGTAGCGTGTATAACAGAGTGCAAAACCTTGCACTGCGCCATCAGCTTCTGCTACATATGCCCACCAGACAGGATTGGGCCCAAAGCCGCTTTCTATAAAATGGTTAAAGTCTACCGTAACCTGTTCCGGCGCTTTTTCATAAACGGCCAATTCATTTACCAGCTCCATCATTCTTGTACAATCTTCTTTTATTGCTTTTCTGATATTGATATGCATATTTTATTTTTTGTCTGGTATTTTGCTTGATCCGATAGCTATCGGATTGTATTAATAGGATTTATTAACGCAAATTCCACAAATCAATCGAATCATAAAAATCAATTTAATCAATGGTTCAGACCTCTCCCAAATTAATTAACTTGCACACCATGCAACAATACTTACAATTACTACAGCATATTATTGATACGGGAAATGATAAAAGTGACCGTACAGGAACAGGTACCAGAAGTGTATTTGGATACCAAATGCGTTTTGACCTGAGTGAGGGTTTTCCTCTTGTGACAACAAAAAAATGTCACATGAAAAGTATCATTTATGAATTGTTGTGGTTCTTAAAAGGCGATACCAATATTGCTTACTTAAAAGAGAACAATGTAAAGATCTGGGATGAATGGGCAGATGAAAATGGAGATTTGGGGCCCGTTTACGGAAAACAATGGCGCAGCTGGGAAGGTGCGGGTGGAGTAGAAGTTGACCAGGTAAAGGACCTGATCCATCAGATAAAAACAAATCCTGATAGTCGAAGATTAATTATCAGCGCGTGGAACGTGGCAGACCTGCCAAAGATGAAATTAATGCCTTGTCATTGTTTGTTCCAGTTTTATGTAGCGAATGGAAAACTAAGCTGCCAGCTCTATCAACGGAGTGCAGATGTATTTTTAGGTGTACCTTTTAACATTGCTTCTTATGCATTGTTTACTTTAATGATCGCGCAGGTTTGTGGGTTAGAGCCAGGAGAATTTGTGCATTCATTTGGTGATGTGCATTTGTATAATAATCATTTTGAGCAGGCGCATTTGCAATTGACAAGAGCGCCTTTTCCTTTGCCAACAATGAAAATTAATCCGGATGTAAAAGATATCTTCAATTTTAAATTCGAAGATTTTGAATTGGTAAATTATGAATCATGGCCCGCTATAAAAGCTCCTGTTGCTGTTTAATCTCTCATTATGATAATTAGTTTACTTGTTGCCGCAGCAGAAAACAACGCCATTGGAAAAGATAATCAGTTATTGTGGAGCTTACCCAATGATATGAAGTTCTTCAAAAATACTACCTGGGGAATGACGATCATTATGGGCCGAAAAACTTTTGAATCTTTCGGTAAACAATTGCCCGGAAGAACAAATATTGTTATTACTCGCAATAAAGATTGGAAAGCAGAAGGAGCCATCGTTGTTGATACTTTAGATAAAGCATTGGAAGAAGCAAAAAAAACAAACTGCAAAGAAATATTTGTGATCGGTGGCGGAGAGATCTACAAACAATCAATAGATGTTGCCAATAAAATTTACATAACCAGAGTGCATGCGAGTTTCGAAGCAGATACTTTCTTTCCTGCCATTGATGAAAGCAAATGGAAACTGATCTCTAATGAAGATCATCCGATAGATGAAAAGCATGCATATGCTTATTCTTTCCAGGTTTGGGATAAAAAATAAATCAAACACTTCCTGTGTATACTCGTTTCCAATTAGCAAAAAAATACCTGCGTTATTATTTTACAGCATCCAATGGAAGTGGTCATGGTGTACACTCTCCGTTTGTGTTTGATTTTATAGCAAATGTGCTGACAGATAAAAAAATATATGATAGTTATAATAAAATAGAAGCGCAGCGAAAGAAATTATTAGCCAATACAGCAATGATCGAAGTAGAAAATTTTGGTGCGGGCTCTGCTGTTTTTAAATCAAATCAAAGAGTAGTAAAAGATATTGCGGCCACTTCTTTAAAACCAAAAAAATACGCACAGCTATTATTTCGGATAGCACAGTACTACAAGCCTGAAACAATTATTGAATTAGGAACGTCTCTAGGAATTACAACAGCGTATTTAGCTTCCGGAAATTCTCATTCAAAAGTTTACACCTGCGAGGGATCAAAAAATATTGCAGCCATCGCAGAAAATAATTTTAGTGAATTGGGACTTAAAAATATCGACTTAATTAAAGGAGATTTTGATCAAACAATACAACCACTTCTCTCTGCATTAAATAAAATAAACCTGGCTTTTATCGATGGCAATCATCGAAAAGAACCTACACTCGACTATTTTTCTCAGTTGCTCAATCATTCAACAAATACAACTATTCTCATATTTGATGATATTCACTGGAGTGCTGAAATGGAAGCAGCCTGGACAACAATTCAGTCAAACCCGGCTGTTACACTAACGATCGACCTTTTTTTCATCGGGATCGTGCTGATAAATAATGATTTTAAAGTAACGCAGCACTTCTCCGTTGCATATTAATTTTTCCTATCTTCACGGCAATATCTACTATTTATGATAATTGGTGTATTAAAAGAACCAACTCCCGAAACCAGAGTTTCGCTACTACCAGAACATCTAACACTTCTGAAAAAATGGAAAGTAGAAACTTACATTGAGTCTACCGCAGGCGTAACAGCTTTTGCGAATGATGAAAAGTACAAAGAAGCCGGTGCAACCGTAACCAGTCGTGCCGAAGTATTAAAAAATTCCGATATCATTTTATCGTTCAACACTTTTTCTGATGCTGATATTTCAAGCATGAAAAAAGGCGCGATAGCTGTTGGTGTTTTTCAACCGCTGTTTACGGCCAGCCTGATGAAAGAATGGGCAGGCAAAGGCTTAAGCGTATTTAGTATGGATATGCTGCCACGTACAACACGTGCACAAAGCATGGATATATTAAGTAGTCAGGCGAATATCGCGGGTTATAAAGCGGTATTATTAGCAGCAAATGTTTACCCGAAATATTTTCCGATGTTCATGACCGCTGCAGGCAGTATTGCTCCTGCAAAAGTTTTAATTCTTGGTGCAGGTGTTGCAGGTTTACAAGCCATCGCAACGGCAAAAAGATTGGGGTCTGTTATTGAAGTATTTGATACAAGGCCCGCAGTGAAAGAAGAAGTGATGAGCTTAGGCGCCAAATTCGTAGAAGTGGAAGGTGCAGCAGATGCAAGTAAAGCAGGCGGCTATGCAGTAGAACAAAGCGAAGAATTTATACAAAGACAGAAAGCTAAGATCGCTGAAAGCGTTGCTAAAGCAGATATCGTAATTACAACCGCGCAAATTCCCGGGAAAAAAGCGCCGATATTAATTACAACAGCAATGATCGAAGCGATGAAAAATGGTTCTGTGATCATTGACCTTGCTGCATCGACAGGTGGTAATACCGATCTTACAAAAAATGATACTACCGTTATTCATAATGGCGTAAGCATTGTTGGTAATTCAAGATTAGCATCCGATATGCCAAGCGATGCCAGCAAATTATACGGAAAAAATATCCTGAATTTTTTACAATTGATGATCGATAAAGATGGTAACATCAATTTGAATTTTGAAGATGACCTGATCAAAGGTTCGTGTATTGCACACAATGGTGAAATTGTAAATGATCGTGTAAAAAGTTTAATTGCTTAATTGATAAATAGTTTTTTATGAAAGATATTCTTCAATGGATCTCCAATAACCAGCAAATCATCTACATCGTTATACTGATGATCTTTGTAGGTATTGAAGTGATCGGCCGTGTACCGAGTGTTTTGCATACGCCTTTAATGAGTGGCGCCAACGCTATTCATGGCGTGGTGATCATCGGCGCTATTATCGTAATGGGTAAAGCGGAGTCAGATAATTTATTGGCGATCATATTAGGTTTTCTGGCAGTTATTTTAGGAACGATCAATGTTGTCGGTGGTTTTGTAGTAACAGACAGAATGCTTGAAATGTTCAAGAAGAAAAAATAATTAGCGTAGGCTTATAACACAAATTTTTATTCACTAATTACACGAATTAATCTTTTGCAACTTTGCTTCTTTGCGACTTTGCGCGAAACAAAATATAATTACAATGGGCCTTAACTTACTTACCATTTGCTACCTGATCGGTTCGATCACATTTATACTTGGACTAAAAATGTTATCCAATCCTGCGACAGCAAGAAAAGGAAACCTTGTCGCAGCTTTTGGTATGACGGTAGCAATTTTAGGAACGATCTTTTTATATCGTAACGAAGAAACACATCAGCATCTTCATAATTTTATATGGATATTCGGCGGTTTATTAATCGGAGGAATTGTCGGAACATTATCAGCAAAAAAAGTTAAGATGACCTCCATGCCGGAAATGGTGAGTTTGTTTAACGGAATGGGAGGTGCTTGTGCTGCTTTAATTTCTTTGGTTGAATTCAATCATATATCAAGGATACTTGCGCCGGTAGAAACTTCGTTCATGCATATCAGCATGCTTTCACTTGTTGATCTTAGTGTTATTAAACCAACCGTTTTAATTATCGTTATCGGATTAATTATCGGTTCCGTTTCTTTCGCAGGAAGTATGATCGCATGGGGTAAGTTAAATGGCAAAGTGAAAGATTTTAGTTTCCCAGGACAAAACATTCTTAACCTGGTTTTGTTGGCGATCGCGATAGGCGCAGGGGCCTATTTAGTGATCGATCCTACGCAGTCTTATTTATTGTATTGCATACTTGGTTTGGCATTGGTATATGGCGTTTTATTTGTGTTACCAATCGGGGGCGCAGATATGCCCGTTGTAATTTCATTGCTGAACTCTTTCACAGGTGTTGCAGCGGCATGTGGCGGGTTTTTATACAACAACAAAGTAATGTTAACAGGCGGTATCCTTGTAGGTGCGGCAGGTACATTATTAACAATATTGATGTGTAAAGCGATGAACCGTTCATTGGTGAATGTATTGGTTGGTTCCTTTGGCGGAAATAAAGCGACGGCAGCCGGTGGATCAAAAGACCAGGGCGCTTACAAAGAAATTAGTTTAAGCGATGCTGCAATGGTAATGAGCTATGCAAATAAAGTAATGATCGTTCCGGGATATGGATTGGCCGTAGCACAGGCGCAGCATACTTGTCATGAGTTAGAAAAAATATTGACTGAAAAGGGCGTTGAAGTAAAATATGCGATCCATCCGGTAGCAGGACGTATGCCCGGCCACATGAACGTATTATTAGCAGAAGCAGATGTGAGCTATGATGTGTTGTTAGAAATGGAACAGGCCAACGATGAATTTAAAACAACAGATGTTGTATTGATATTGGGAGCGAATGATGTTGTGAATCCTGCCGCAAAAAATGATCCCGCTTCACCAATTTACGGTATGCCGATATTGGAAGTAGAACAAGCTAAAAATGTGATCGTCAATAAACGTAGCATGAAGCCTGGTTATGCCGGTATCGAAAATGATCTTTTCTTTCAACCGAAAACTTCTATGTTGTTTGGCGATGCAAAAAAAGTATTACAGGATCTTTGCGCAGAAGTAAAAGCGATTTAATTTTTATATCGGCATTTGTTCTTTGTGCAACATCGTTGTGTCACTCACTTGTACTGCATACCTTCGCGCAGCAAATAAAAATTTCAAACATTTAAATAGATAGTCAATTACATGTTACTTCACCACGTATTATTTTGGGTTAAACCTGAAACAACAGCAGAACAAAAAGCAGCTTTCGAAAAAGGCCTAGAATCTTTAACGGGCGTACCAACAGCACAGGCTGTGTATGTAGGCACGCCGGTTACTTCGATCAATCGTCCGGTTGTTGATACAACATATACCTTCTCATTAGTGATAATTTTCGATGACCTTGCGGGTCATGATGTTTACCAAACACATCCGGTACACAAAGCATTTTTAGAAAGCTTTAAACAATACTTCGAGAAGGTTGTTATTTATGACGCAGCATAAAATAAAAATATTTGTCGCTACCCCAATCACTTGTACGATCATTAGATAAAATTCCCGGCTTCGATAAAGAAGCCTTCGAAAAAGTACATGCATCGGGCGAGCAAATAACTTCGGTAAGATTGAACCCGAAAAAAATGTTCAATGTTCAATCTTCAATTTTCGATGCTCCATTGGAAAAAGTTCCCTGGAACAACTACGGTTACTATCTTCCCGTCCGTCCGTCATTTATCACAGATCCATTAATACATGCTGGCGCCTACTATGTTCAGGAAGCCAGCAGTATGTTTTTGGAAGAAGCGCTAAAGCAAACGGTCGATCTATCTCAACCCATAAAAATATTAGATCTCTGCGCTGCACCGGGTGGTAAATCAACTTTGATACAATCGATTATTTCCGATTCCAGCTTATTGGTAAGTAATGAAGTGATCAAAACAAGAGCAAGCATTTTATCAGAAAATATTACAAAATGGGGCACCACTAATGTTGTGGTAACCAACAACGACCCAAAAGATTTTCAACGCTTAGAAAGTTACTTTGATGTGATCGTTGTAGATGCACCTTGCAGCGGAAGTGGATTATTTCGAAAAGACCCTGAAGCGATCACAGAATGGAGTGAGCAAAATGTACAGCTCTGCCATCAGCGCCAGCAAAGGATATTGGCTGATATATTACCGGCTTTAAAAGAAGGCGGCGTATTAATTTATTCAACCTGTTCTTATTCAAAAGAGGAGGACGAAGAAATTTGCGATTGGTTAGTGAATGATTGTCACCTTGCTTCGGTCAAATATTTTTTGCATCCCGACTGGAATATTATTGAAACAATATCTGAATTACATAAAGCCTATGGTTATCGTTTTTATCCTGATAAATTAAAAGGCGAAGGTTTTTTTATTGCCGCTTTCAAAAAAAGCGATATGGGTGAAACAGAAAGGCGTATTAACAAACCGCGCAATAAAACAGAAAAAATATCTGAAAAAGAAGTAGAAATACTTAAGCCTTTATTAAAAAATCCGCAAGATTTCTCTTTCATTAAATTAAAAGAAGAAGTATTGGCAATACCTGCTCAATTTGCTGATGAGCTGGCCATATTACAGTCTGCTTTATATATAAAAAAAGCCGGCGTAAAATTGGGGTCCATCATTCGCGATCAGTTAATACCGGATCATGAATTGGCTTTAAGTACCATTATCGCTGCTGACATACCCACACTGGCAGTTGATAAGGAAACAGCCCTTCAATATCTGAGAAGAGAAGAGATCAAATTAGAATCAACCGAAAAAGGCTGGGTGCTATTAACTTACCAGCAATTACCTATAGGCTGGGTTAAAATTCTGCCCAACAGGGTCAATAATTATTACCCCAAAGAGTGGCGTATTTTGCATAAGTAATAATAATGGCTAACCAACAAAATTCCCCATCTTTGTAAAGACGAAATTTATTACCAATGAAGCATTTACTATTTTTTTTATTTTGCTTGCCACTAATCGTTATAGCACAAAATCAGCCTTTGCTGGTGCAGGGCTCAGCTCCTAAATTATACCTGAACCATACAGTAATTGCGAAAGAAAATTATTACAGTATTGGCCGTTTATATAATATCAGTCCGAAAGAAATAGCCCCTTTCAATAATTTAAAACTGGAATCTGGTTTATCACTCGGACAAACGATCATGATCCCTTTAACGGATAATAATTTTTTACAGTCGGGTAATCCTGGTGCAGATGAAGTACTAATACCTGTGTATTATGTAGTGCATGAAAAAGAAGGTTTTTATCGTATCAGCGTTAATAATAACAAAGTGCCGATCGTAACGGTAAAAAAATGGAACAATGTAACTACAGATGGCGTACCTGCCGGAACGCCTTTGATCATTGGGTATTTAAAAGTGAAAAAAGACTTATCTCTTTTTGCAACTACACCCGGACTAACGCTTGACCAGGTAAAAGCAGCAATAGCACAGCCAGCAGTAAAAACGACTACAACAGCAACAGTTATTACAAAAGAAGATAAAACAACAGAAGAAGAAGCTCCTGTACCAGTTGCAAAAGCTGAGCCTCTAATGACGACTACTGTTACTAAAAGTGCGCCACCACCTGTAACAAAAACAGTTGCGCCAACAACTAAACCCGAAGATGCAGAAATGCCCGCAACGCCTCAACCTTCAACAGGCGCAACACCTACGTTTAAAAATGATGAAGCCCACGCAAATTTTACCGGTTTTTATGGAGGGGCATTCAAAACAGATTATGATAAGCATCCGGGCAAAAACGGAACGGAAGATGAAAAAGGTGATGCGGCAATTTTTAAGAGCAATAGCGGATGGCAGGATGGAAAATATTATTGTTTGTATGATGGCGCACAAGCGGGATCTATCGTTAAGATCGCTGATAATACAACCGGCAAAATCATCTACGCAAAAGTATTAGACGCGATGCCTGATATGAAACAGAACACGGGTATTATGCTTCGCATCAGTAATTCAGCGGCACAGGAGTTAGGCGTTACAGATGTAAAATTTGATTGTACCGTTACTTATTATAAATAGTATGGATAATTCTTTTTCAATAATAGCAGGTGTAATTAAACATCGCAGGAGTACGAAGCCGGCTCAGATGAATGGTAAATTAATTCCTGATGCCCAGGTACAAAAGTTATTAGAACTGGCCGATTGGGCACCTACACATGGCAATACCGAACCCTGGCGTTTTTTTGTGTATAGTGGTAACGCTATAAAAACATTCTGCGCACAACATGCAGAATTGTACAAAAAAAATACTGACCCGGAAAAATATTTACAAGCCAATTACGATAAATTTTTGCATAACGGAGATACAGCTTCGCATGTTATTATGACCGTTATGCAGCGTGGCGCTTTGCCTAAAGTTCCAGTGATGGAAGAGGAAGCAGCGGTTTCAAGCGCTATACAAAATATTTTATTGGGTGCAACAGCATTAGGAATCGCTTCTTTCTGGTCAACCGGCGGGATGGTACATCATTACTCAATGAAAGAGTTATTGCATTTGCGAAATGAAGATGTTGTAATGGGAATGATCTATTTAGGTTATACCGATACAGACCATAAAGGCAGGCGCGTTATACCATTAGCTGATAAGATCAAGTGGAGTAAATAATTATTTGTTTTCTGAAAAATGATAACCCCTCAAAAAATCTTCAACGTTCATTTTCTTTTTTCCTTCTAATTGTAATTCGAGTATATTAATACAACCATCTGTGCAAGCAAATTGTAGATTTGTTTTCTTGTCAGTTTTATATTCGCCCACTTTACTTGTAATAGATAATTCTTTGCTTGCTTTGTAGATCTTTAATTTTTTCTCATCTAAAAAAGTAAAAGCTGCCGGATAAGGCGCTAAACCCCTAATCAGATTATATACTTCATCAACGGATTTGTTCCAATCGATTTTGCAGGTCTCGGTAAATATTTTTGGTGCATGTTTCGGATCGGCCGACTGAACTTGCGGCGTTTCTTTTAGACTGCCCTCAACAAATCCTTTTACTGTTTTTAATAAAAGTGCGGCGCCAATTTCTTTCATTTCATCATGCAGCTCGCCCGCATTTTCATCATCGCGGATGGTTATTTTTTCTGCTAATAAAATATCACCGGTATCAATTTCCTGCTGTAGTTTAAATGTTGTTACGCCTGTTTCTTTTTCTCCATTGATGATGGCCCAGTTGATCGGCGCAGCGCCACGGTATTGTGGCAATAGGGATCCGTGTAGATTGATAGTGCCTAATGGCGGCATACTCCATACAATTTCAGGTAGCATTCTAAAGGCAACTACAATTTGAAGATCTGCCTGTAATGATCTTAATTCTTCTAAAAACCGGGTGTTCTTTAATTTCTCGGGTTGTAAAATATGGAGTCCTTTTTCAAGTGCGTATTTTTTTACGGCACTCTGTTGTAGCTCCATACCACGACCCGCCGCTTTATCAGGAGCGGTTATCACGCCTATAATATTACAACCTGCTTCCACTAATTTATTTAATGAAGCAACTGCAAACTCAGGCGTGCCCATAAAAATTATTCTCAATCCTTTCTTTTGTCCGAGTGGAAAGTGAACAGTATTCTCCATATTTGGTGTTGGTATCTTTGCTTCGATCATTTCTAATTAGGTGAAGTGAAATCTTTGTACAATAAATATTTTTTTCTGATCTTTTTAAAATTGTCCAGTGCAGGTTCCCAGCTTTTTTTTATTTCAGTTTCCGTCTTGCCGTCTTTTACCTGTTTGATTAAAATATCATTTCCCGCCAGGCTATTAAAGAAATTTGTTTTTAAAAAGAAACTGTCTTTTCCGGGAAATAATTGATAAGCAGTCAATAGGTATTTCAATTGTATTTTACCATCTAATTTTTTTAATACTTCTTCTGTTGATCCTGAAATATTCCATCCATAACATTGCTGGTAAAAACATTTGCTGCTTTTTGCACCGGCATTGGGCTTTGGTGTAAATGAATATAATGTATCGGGCAAAGTTGGATGGCCAAATATTTCAAATGGTTTATCTGTACCACGACCTTCACTCATAGCTGTTCCTTCAAAAAAACAAGTAGAAGGATAGGTATAAATAGCCTGCATCTCTTTTAGATTGGGAGAAGGCATTACGGGCAAAATGTATCTGCTGTTATGATCGTAATTTTTACATTTGATAACAATAAAACAGCGCGGCGTATCTTTTTTCGGAATATTTTTATTTGCTTCAGCCGATAACCATTTTTCTCCGATTAACATTGTTGCATATTCTCCCATCGTCATACCATATACAATTGGCACAGGTTGCATACCTACAAAACTTTTGAATTTCGGATCCAATACAGGTCCGTCAACATAAAATCCATTTGGGTTTGGTCTGTCAAGTAATATAAATTGTTTGTGATTTTCGAACGCTGCATCTAAGCAATATTCCAGCGAGGAAATGAAAGTGTAAAAACGTATACCGACATCCTGTACATCAAAGACAATCACATCAACATCTTTCAGATCTTCCGGCGTTGGTTTTTTGTGTACACCATATAAACTCACAATTGGGATACCTGTTTTTTTATCTACCATATTACCAAATTCTTCACCTGCATCGGCATCGCCGCGGAAGCCATGTTCAGGTCCAAATATTTTTACAATGTTTATTCCCCTGCTTAATAAAGTATCTACCAAACTGCTATTCTTTACCATGGATGTCTGGTTGGCAAACACCGCTACAGATTTACCCTTAAGTAAAGGCAGGTACAATTCCAGTCTTTCTGCACCCGGAATAATCTGGGTCATATGCTGGCAAAAGCCTGTAACGCTTAGTGTAATAAGTAGTGTAAATAAGACTGTTTTTTTCAATTTCGAAGATTTGAATTAATTGATAGTCAGCCGCTAAATTCCAACAATCCTGTTAATCGGTCAAATCTAATGTGCGCCGTGGTTTTTTAATTCGGACAAATGGCATTAAATATATAAATTGCTAAAAATTGCGTGGAAACGGCGCGATTCCCGATAGCTGTCGGGACTGGTAAAAGACATACCGGTTAATTATAAAAAAATTAAAATTTATAAACAATGGCTCAAGTAAAAGCAGGAGACCTGGTAAAAGTACATTACACAGGTAAATTAACAAACGGCGAACAATTCGATTCTTCTGTTGGGAGAGAACCGTTAGAATTTACAGTTGGTGCCGGACAAATGATCAAAGGCTTTGATGATGCAATGCCGGGTATGACGATCGGTCAAAAGAAAACCGTTAACATTCCTGCTGCGGATGCTTATGGAGAAAAGAATGACGATGCGATCATCGAATTCCCCAAAGAGAATGTACCTGCAGATATGAAATTAGAACCGGGTATGCAATTAACATTGAGCAATCAACAAGGCCAACCTGTTCCTGTTGTTGTGGTAGATGTTAAAGATGATGTGGTTATTTTGGATGCCAATCATTTTTTAGCCGGGAAAGAATTAGTGTTCGATATCGAATTGGTAGAAATAGCTTAAACAAAATACTGACGACCGACGACTGACCACTGACGACCGATAAAATTTCGATGGTCGGTTGCCAGTCGTCGGTCGTCTCTTTTAATTATGATCAAGATAAATCCTGATGAAGTCGCAGAACGTTTCATGCGTTATGTAAAAATAGATACGCAGAGTGATCCTGAAAGCCAGCAACATCCAACAACTGAAAAGCAAAAAGACCTTAGCAAATTATTATATAAAGAATTACTTGCGCTTGGCTTAAAAGCTGAAACAGATGAATATGGATATGTGTATGCAAGTATTCCATCTAACAGTAGTAAAAAAAATATTTCTGCCATTTGTTTTTGTTCGCATGTTGATACGGCGCCTGATTGCAGCGGAACTAACGTAAAGCCCATTCTTCATAAAAATTATGATGGAAAAGATATAGTGTTGCCGGATGATACTACACAAATTTTAAAAGCAAGTAAATCTCCTTATCTATTACAACATATTAATGGTGACATCATTACCGCAAGCGGAGCAACACTACTAGGTGCAGATGATAAAGCAGGTGTTGCCTGTATTATGCAGGCAGCAGTTTATTTAGTTCAACATCCTGAAATAAAACATGGCGATATAAAAATTGTTTTTACACCTGATGAAGAAGTTGGTCAGGGTACCGCTAAGATAGATATGCAAAAAATAGGAGCGCAGTTCGGTTATACAATGGATGGCGGCGAAGCCGGAAGTTTAGAAGATGAAACATTTAGCGCAGATGGAGCCAACATTATTATAGAAGGCGTGATCGTTCATCCGGGCTATGCAAAAAATAAATTAGTAAACGCTTTAAAAGTTGCCGGTGCTATTTTAGATGCTTTACCAAAAAATGAATGGAGCCCTGAAACAACGGCATTGCGCGAAGGTTTTGTACATCCTGTAGGAATGAACGGTATCGCAGAAAAAGCAACTTTGCAATTTCTTGTCAGAGATTTTACTGTAAGCGGTTTGGAAAAACACCATGCAAGATTAAAAGCGATTGCAACAGAAGTGATCAATAAATTCCCCGGCGCAACAATGGAATATATGATTCGCGAGCAATATCGTAACATGAAGGAAATATTAGACCAGCATCCGCAGGTTGTTGCATACGCGGAAGAAGCGATTAGAAGGGCAGGTCTTAGCATTATAAAAGAAAGCATTCGCGGCGGTACAGATGGTAGCAGGCTAAGTTACATGGGATTGCCTTGTCCGAATATTTTTACGGGCATGCAGAATATACATAGTAAATTAGAATGGGTCGGTACCGGGGATATGGCAAAGGCTGCTGAAACAATTGTACACTTAAGTATGATATGGGAAGAGAAAGCGTAAATTTGTGCTTTATTCTTTTAATTGATTGGCAATGAAAAATCTAGGAGCAACATTAAATTGTAATTTTTGCGATGCACGTTTATCATCTGTATTCAAAGAATTAAAAGGAACGCAGCTGGAAGAAATGAATGAACATAAGTCATGTGTTCATTTTAAAAAAGGTCAGTCTATCTTTAATGAGAACGGAGTGCCATTCGGATTATTCTGCGTTAACCAGGGGAAAATAAAATTAACGACTGCCGGTATCGATGGTAAAGAACAAATACTGCGTTTATCTAAAGCAGGTGATATTTTAGGATACAGGGCTTTATTATCGGGCGAGCATTATAACTCTGCTGCCATTGCATTAGAAGATAGCTCTGTCTGCTTTCTGCCAAAAGAAATATTGTATTCTTTATTAGAAAATAATAAGCTGCTTGGTTTTGAGATGATGAAATTATTATCCAATGACCTTAAGCAGGCAGAACAACAGATCGTATCCTTATCACAAAAAAATGTTCGGGAAAGAACAGCCGAAGCGCTGCTGTTTTTAAAAGCTACTTACGGATTATTACAAGATAATACCATTGCTGTTTCTTTAACAAGGGAAGAGATTGCAGATTTTGTAGGTACCGCAACTGAATCGGTTATCCGCATCTTATCTGAATTTAATACGGATAAAATAATCCAGCTTGATGGTAAAAAAATAAAGATCCTTGATCTACCAAAACTTCTGAAAACTGCCAATATCGAAGATTAAAATGATAAAAGTCATGTTCTTAGTTGCAGTCCATCATAGTTAGCCCTCCCTGTTGCGGATAGCTTTGTATTCTAAAAGCTATCTACATGTGTTTACCCATCGCCAAGTACAAAAGGATCATGATCGATCTTGAAACAAATATCTATCCTTCTTTAATTAAGAAAGTGGATGAAATATTGATCGGATTTCAAGATGCGCCCGAACATCAATCCCCCGTTCAGTTGGAAAAGATCCAGTTAACTATTGATCTGAAAACTGAGTTATGCTCTTTACGTTCTTATGAAGTAAGAATGATCTTTCCTCAGGTATTATCATTGCTTACTAATGAAGATGATTCTGCCAGTGTGAAAATTGATTTTAACCAGGTAGCACAGCTAACAAATTTCAAGGAAGAGAAGATCGAAAAATATTCTTATCAATTACAAGGATTGAACAATTGTCATGCAACAGTACAGGGAGATCGCAATCTCCTGAGTGCTGTGGTCGATGTTTTTCTGGATGATATCCAAACAAAATTATTGCCGTTAAAACGTCAGTGGAGTTTTATGTTAACTACACTTATAAACGAAGCCAAGGGTTTAAATAAGCAATGCGGCAATACATTGAATGCGCAATGTGGCAATAATTGCAAAAACGAGAAAAAATTATTAATTAATAATTTGTAAATGATCGACGCTATAAAAATCAGTAACTTCCGTAAAATTTACAACTATGGATCTGTTAATAAAATTTTGGTGGGTGATACCAATTTTGGTAGTCATTCTTTTAGGATTATTTACTGTTAACCAGGGAACGATCGCGGTGATCACCAGATTGGGAAAATACCACAGCATAAAAATGCCGGGACTGAACTTCAAAATTCCTTTTTTAGATCAGATATATAAAAGAGTAAGTATTCAAAACCGCTCTGTTGAATTGGAATTTCAGGCAGTAACGATCGATCAGGCGAATGTGTATTTTAAATCGATGTTATTGTATTCAGTTTTGAATATTGATGAGGAAACGATAAAAAATGTGGCGTTTAAATTCATTAGTGAGAAAGATCTGATGCAGGCTCTGATACGCACGGTAGAAGGGAGTATCCGCGCTTTCGTATCAACAAAAAAACAGGCAGAAGTTTTAAATGTGCGCAGGGATATTGTTGAAAATGTAAAAGAACAGGTTGATCTAACTTTAGAAGGATGGGGCTATCATTTACAGGATCTTCAGATCAATGATATTACTTTTGATGAAGCTATTATCCAAAGCATGAGCAAAGTTGTTGCTTCTAATAATTTAAAAGCTGCTGCAGAAAACGAAGGACAAGCTTTATTAATTACAAAAACAAAAGCTGCCGAAGCAGAAGGTAATTCCATAAAAATTGCTGCTGAAGCAGAAAGACAAGCGGCACAATTACGCGGACAAGGTGTTGCGCTATTCAGAGAAGAAGTAGCGAAAGGTATGAGTCAGGCTGCTGAACAAATGAAACAAGCTAACCTGGATACGAACGTGATCTTATTCAGCATGTGGACAGAAGCAATAAAGAACTTCGCTGAATACGGGAAAGGCAATGTTATATTTTTGGATGGCAGCAGCGAAGGAATGGAAAAAACGATGCGCCAGATAATGGCTATGCAGCAAATGGAAAAGCGTTAGGACATAATATACTATAATAAAAATGCCGCAATATTGCGGCATTTTTATTGGCGAATTGTGAACCGATAATTAACATTTTCTATGCAGGGATAAAATGTATTTTGCATATAGATTTTATGTTATAACTTATATCTTTAAACCATTACATTTGTCTTAAATCAATCGATATGCTTACTACTTTATTACAAATAGATTCTACAGCAACAGCAGCAAAAACAACCGAATCATTATGGGGACTATTGGCTAAAGGCGGACCGTTAATGATACCATTGGGTATTTTGTTTGCCTTAGCCGTATTCTTTTTTATTGAGCGTTTGCTGGCTATCCGTAAAGCAAGCAAGATCGAGGATAGCTTTATGAACCAGATCCGGGATAATATTGTTAGCGGCAATTTAACTTCAGCAAAAAGTCTTGCAAAAAACACTGATAGCCCCGTTGCACGAATGATCGAAAAAGGTATTCAGAGGATCGGTAAGCCGATCGATACTATTGAAGCAAGCATGGACAATGTAGGCAAATTAGAAATGTACAAAATGGAAAAAAATCTTTCTATCTTATCAGTGATATCACGCATTGCGCCATTATTTGGTTTTGTAGGAACCATCGTTGGGTTGGTATTATTATTAAAAGAATTTGCCACCATCAGCAATCCATCTGTAAGTCAGATCGCAGATGCGATGTACATCAAACTGATCACATCTGCAAGTGGATTAATCATTGGTATGCTGGCTTATTTAGGATATAGTTACCTGGATACACAAATAAATAAAACGGCGAATAGAATGGAAGCTGCCAGTGCAGAATTCATTGATATTTTACAGGAACCAACAAAATAATTTTTTTGTAACCGGCAGTTGTTTTTCAATTAAACATCGTCCCCGAAAGTTTCGGGGTTCACTTCAACTTTTGCAGCAACATGGGACTAAGAAAAAATCCTTTAAGAGATACAAATCATTCGGAAGTAGACGCTGGTCCGCTGAATGATATATTGTTCATCCTTTTAATGTTCTTTTTAATGATCTCAACATTAGCTAATCCTAATGTGATCAAGATGAGTGTGCCGCGTTCAAAGAGCGATACAAAAACAAAACAAAGTGTTGTAGTAAGTGTAGATAAAAATAAAAATGTGTACGTAGGTGCCACTAAAGTTCAAATGGATTCCTTAGAATCAGCCTTAAGAAAATATATCAACCAGGGTGATAGTGTAAAACCGGCCGTGGTAATTAACGCAGATTCGGCAACACAATGGGGCGAAGTAGTACAGGTGATGAAAGTTGCCAGGAAGTTAGGTGCTACAACTTCTGCTACGGTTAGTGGTAGTGATAATTAATAAGCGATCACCATTCTTTCTTTTCCAAACATATCTTCTTTAATAATTACATGCTCATAATCTAATGCAGTAAAAAGAGCCGCTGTTTCTTTTGCATGGGCTTCATGTGTTTCCAAATAGATCTTTCCTTCGATATTCAAATGTGTTTTCCCGAACAGTGCTATCTTTCTATAAAATAATAATGGATCATTATCGGGTACAAATAAAGCAAGGTGCGGTTCAAAAGCAGTAACATTTGTATCCATCTTTTCTTTTTCGTGCAAAGGAATATAAGGAGGGTTGCTAACGATCACATCAAATGTTGGGAAATTGTGCCAGCTATTTTCATCTAAAAAATCGGAATGAATAAATTCGATAGGTGTTTCCTGTATGGCAGCATTTTCTTTGGCAACTAATATCGCACCTTCGCTCATATCGATCGAAGTAATAATGGCCGCAGGTAAATGTTTTTTTATCGCGATTGGTATACAACCACTTCCGGTGCCGATATCTAATATTTTCAGGTGAATACTTTCTTCATGATTGGTGATGATCATGCTAACTAATTCTTCCGTTTCGGGCCTTGGGATCAATACATTTTCATCCACTTTCAATTTCATATCATAGAACCAGGCTTCACCCAAAATGTATTGAATAGGTTTATGCAGTAATAATTGGTGAAGGCGGTTATCCAACTCTTCCAATATGAATTGGGATAATTCAAGGTCAGGTGTTTTAATTACATCAGCTTTTTGGATATCTGCAACATTTTCAAATATCCAATCCGTCATGGTCGTAGCCTCGCTTAACGAGTAGATGCTTTGTGCCTGTTCCAATATTTTCCTGTAAACTTCTTTTAGCGTCATTTATACAAACTTACTGTTTTTTACTTTTTAGGGTTTATTTTTGAGCGAATGAACCATTGAGGCACTGAGAACACAGCAGATACACTGAGGTTTTAACTCAGTGAAACTTAGTGACCTCAGTGTCTCAGTGGTTAAAATAAAATGATAACAGACCAAACATACATGCAACGCTGCCTTGAACTGGCCAAATTAGGAGCAGGGAATGTGGCGCCTAACCCAATGGTTGGAGCGGTGCTGGTGTACGAAGAACGTATCATCGGGGAAGGCTATCATAAAAAATACGGGGAAGCGCATGCAGAAGTCAATTGCATCAATAATGTAAACCAGGCCGATATCCATTTAATAGAAAAAAGTACTTTATACGTGTCATTAGAGCCCTGTGCTCATTATGGCAAAACACCTCCCTGCTCAGAGTTGATCATCGTAAAAAAAATACCAAAGGTAATAGTAGGCTGCAGGGATAATTACGAAGAAGTTGCCGGCAAAGGCATAGAAAACTTAAAAGCTGCAGGAGTGAACGTAACGGTCGGCATATTAGAAAAAGAATGCCTGGAATTAAACAAACGCTTTTTTACTTTTCATGAACAGCAACGCCCTTATATTATTTTGAAATGGGCGCAGAGTAACAATCATAAAATAGCGAATGCCGATCATTCAAGGGTACTGATCAGTAATGAAGAAACGAACAGGCTGTCGCACAGATGGAGAAGTGAAGAAGCTGCAATCTTGATTGGAACAAATACTGCTTTGCATGATAATCCTTCTTTAACAACTAGACTTTGGCCCGGAAATAATCCGGTACGATTAGTAATCGATATGGATCTAAAACTTCCTCCCTCATTAGTTGTATTTGATCAGGAAGCAAAAACGATTGTATTTAATGAGATCAAACAGGAACAAAATGAAAATATTACTTTCTGTAAATTAAACAGCGATAATATTGTTCCGCAAATATTAAAAGCCTTGTATGAATCAAAAATTCAAAGTGTAATAATAGAAGGCGGCGCAAAAACATTGCAGAGCTTTATAGATAATAATTTATGGGATGAAGCAAGAGTGATCACTAATTCGAAATTGGAAATTGATAATGGCATCAATGCGCCGGATCTAAAAGGTGAACAGTTATCTTTCGAAGAAAAAATACAAAACGATACTATTAAATATTATATCAATCCAAAAAGTAAAATGTCGAAATGATCATGGCAGAGAAAGATTTTTACTTAACGATAGATAAACCAGGTACAGCAGAGTACAAAGATCGCGGCAGCAAATTTATTGCTTATGCCTATCCTATAGAATCGGTTGACGATTTTAAAAAATATTTACAGCAATTAAAAAAAGAACATCCAAAAGCTGAGCATCATTGTTTTGCTTATCGTATAGGCACCGATGGAAACACTTTTCGTGTGAATGATGATGGCGAACCTTCAGGTTCTGCGGGCAAGCCAATTCTCGGGCAATTAGACAGTAAAGAAGTAACCAATGTGACAGTGATCGTTGTGCGTTATTTTGGTGGCGCTCTATTAGGCGTTCCGGGATTGATCAATTCATATAAAACAGTTACAGCGCTGGCATTACAGGTTACACCAATTATTCAAAAGCAGGTAGAAGTTAAATATAGCATTCAATTCGATTATACAAGAATGAATGAGATAATGATGGTATTGAAACAATACAGCTGTACTGTTATCAGCCAGGAAATGCAATTGTTTTGCGTTATCAAAACAGGTATTCCAAAAAACAGGCTCACAGAAACGCTGTATCAATTAAAAGAATTACAAAATATTGAAGTTCATAAAATATAAGAATTATGAATGTCGAAGTATTACGCGACTATGTTTTACAAAAATCGTTGGTAACAGAAGGATTTCCTTTTGGCGAAGAAACACTGGTGTTTAAAGTAAAGAATAAAATATTTTTATTGGTATCACTGGAATCTTCGCCATTACAATTCAATGTAAAATGCGACCCGGATCATGCCGTTGAATTACGAGAAGAATATCCTGAAAATGTTCTGCCGGGTTACCACATGAATAAAAAACATTGGAACACGATCATTGTGGATGGGAATTTATCTAAAAAACTATTATTGCAATTCGTAGACGATTCTTATAAACTGGTTGGGAAATTTAAATAGTTATTTATTCGGACTACCGCTTACATATTTATTCCCCCTGATATAAAAACGATAAGGTAATAAAGCAGCACTGCCAGCACCTTCAACACCGATACGCCTGCTAACACCTATTTGTTTTGCATCCACTACAAAACCATCATCTTCAATAAATATTTTATTGCCCAATAAATTCAATCCTGAATGCTGTTTATTTATGCCTAAAACTTTGGCAGCGTTGCCGGGTCCTTTAGAAAGCGTGTTGTCTAATTTTAATTTGCCGCTTCTATCTAACATTGTGTCGATCCCTTTAACAGGTTCCACTGCTCTTATTAAAACTGCATCCGGGGTTTCTTTTTCGTTGGTAACAACATTGAATAAATGGTGCATACCATAACAAATATATACGTACGATGTTCCTGCGGCTCCATACATATGTTCATTGCGTGCTGTACGCTTGCCGCCAAATGTATGCGATGCCCGGTCAGTTAGTGCGATATAAGCTTCTGTTTCAACGATGCGGGCGCTTGTTAGTACGCCATCAAATTTAGTGACCACAATTTTTCCCAACAATTCCCGTGCAATTTGCAGTACATCTTTTCTGTTATAAAAATCAATGGTTAACTTGCTCAACTTATTTGTATTTTAGCTGTAATGTATTAAAAGTTACGGTAAAACGATATGCTGAAAGAGATAATTATTGCTATACGCGCTTATGTAAAAGCACACCAATTCATTGCAGAGAATAGGTTGTGGAAATGGATCGTTATCCCTGGTATTTTATACGCGCTCTTATTTTATGCCAGTCTCCATTTTTTCTGGATCACTTCAAAGGGTGTTATTGAATATGGTTTAACTGAAACAGGTATTGGACCCTGGTTAATGGATCACAAAGAAAGTTTGTGGGGATTAATATTCGTAATAGTCAGGGTAGGAGTACAATTGATCCTCTTCTTTTTTTATTTTTCTTTTTTTAAATATTTGTTTCTCATTGTTGGGTCGCCGGTATTTGTTTATTTAAATGCCAAAACGGAAGCGATCATTGAAGGCAAGGAATATCCTTTTAATTTTAAACAGTTCTGTAAAGATGTATGGCGCGGTATTAGTATTGCCTTTCGCAACATGGCCTGGCAAACTGTTTATTCTTTAAGTATTTTAATATTATCATTCATTCCTATAATAGGTTTGGCAACTGTTGTGCTGGCTTTTTTTGTAGAGTGTTATTATCTTGGTTTTTCTATGCTTGATTATAGTTGTGAAAGAAGAAAAATGTCTCCGTCAAGAAGTTATGCTTTTATTACAAGGCACCAGGGATTGGCAATTGGCAATGGAATTGTTTTTTATATGATGCATCTTTTTTTAGTAGTAGGTTGGATATTGGCGCCAAGTTATGCAGTAGTAGCATCAACATTAAGTCTGCATGATAAAAAAGGAAATTTTATCAGAACACCTTTGTAAATAATTTATATGAGTATTGTTTATTTAGTTCCCTGTGTTTTGGATGAAGCAGCTGCGCAGACGATACCTTTATACATCATTGATGCGATAAAAGATTGCCACGTAATTTTTGCCGAGAACGAAAGGACTGCCAGGCGTTTTTTTAAAAGTATTTATAAAGACATGGTAATCGATGATTATGAATGGCATACCATTCACAAAGCAGAAGAAGAGCAAAAAAATATTTTCAGACAAAGAATAACAGAAGGCAAAAATATAGCGATCATCAGCGAAGCTGGTTGTCCCGGTGTTGCAGATCCCGGACAAATATTAATCGATGTAGCCCAGCAAATGGATGCTACTGTAAAGCCATTGGTTGGGCCGAGTTCAATATTATTAGCCCTGATGGCCAGTGGAATGAATGGCCAGCAATTTCAATTTGTAGGCTATTTGCCTATTGATAATGCCGAACGTTCAAAAACAATCAAAGAATTAGAAACAGAATCTCAAAAGAAAAATTGTACACAAATCTTTATTGAAACACCTTATCGTAATAATCAAATGATAGAAGTGTTGTTGAAAACCTGCAAGCCAACTACAAAGATCTGTATCGCTGCAGAGTTAACATCTCCAACAGAATACATAAAAACAAAAACCGTGGCAGATTGGAAAAAAGAAAAAACCAACTTTCATAAAAAGCCGGTCATATTTTTATTGTTAGCAGTTTAAAAGGTATTTATCAGTCTTTTGCATCTTTCATAGATACAATGCTGTCTACAATAAACGGTGTAACACCTCGCCATGGTAAAGTGCCCACATATTCTTTATAGTGCAGGTCAAATTCCTTTCCGCTGTTTTCCATTAATTTTTCTGCTACCGCAGGATCAACAACAGAAAATTCGAATGTATATGATTCAACCGACCCAAGAGATTGGGAGCGAAACCCTTGTTGTATTAATTTCCCTTCATATGTTTTAAATACATAACCTTTTTTAACGAGGTAGTTCAATTGTCCGGATTTAACCCCTTCGCCAAAAACAAAATAATATCTATAGTATAAAAATCCAACGGCTAAAAATAGTACGATCAAAAGTATAATGGATCCGGTCTTGCGCATGGGTGGTTGTTTTTACAAACTTACCATTTTTATATTAACAGTTTGGTATTCTGAAATCAAAAAAGAAATAGGTAAATTGCATCGAAATTCATCAATTTAACTCTTAACGAATCATATGAATATAGCCATTGTGTGTTATCCTACTTTTGGTGGTAGTGGTGTGCTGGCAACAGAATTAGGGAAAGCATTGGCAGATAAGGGCCATAATATTCACTTCATCACATATCAGCAACCGGTAAGGTTAGGCGGGTTTCATGCCAATATATTTTATCATGAAGTTAGGGTGCCCGAATATCCGCTATTTGATTTTCCTCCATACGAAACAGCCTTAGCAAGTGCAATGGTAGATGTTGTGATAAATCATAACATCCAATTGTTACATGTGCATTATGCTATTCCTCATGCATCTGCGGCATATATGGCCAAACAGATATTGGCGAAGCAAGGCAGGTATATTCCTGTTATTACAACCTTGCATGGCACAGACATCACTTTAGTTGGACGAGATAAAACTTATAGTCCTGTTGTTACATTTTCTATGAATGAGAGTGATATTCTAACGGCTGTATCTCAAAATTTAAAAGACGAGACCTACAAAAATTTCGTGATCGAAAAGGATATAGAAGTGATCCATAATTTTGTGGATGTAAAAAGATTCAACAAAAGGCCCGTAGACGCCTTTAAAAAACTGATCGCTCCCAAAGGCGAAAAAATAATTGTGCATGCCTCCAACTTCAGAAAAGTAAAAAGGGTAGACGACGTGATCAATACTTTTTTATTGATCAATGAAAAAGTCCCATCAAGATTATTGTTGTTGGGTGATGGACCGGAAAGGCCTTATGCAGAATCTATTTGCAGGGATTGTGTTGCGGTAGAAAGTATTAAATTTTTAGGTAAGCAGGAGCAGATGGAAGATATATTGCCCATAGCAGATCTGTTTATATTACCGAGTGAATACGAAAGCTTTGGATTGGCCGCATTGGAAGCTATGGCTGCAGAAGTGCCTGTAATATCTACCAACGCAGGTGGTTTGCCTGAAATAAATATCAATGGTTATTCAGGCTTTATGAGTAATGTAGGGGATATAGAAGATATGTGTAAAAATGCACTGACTATTTTTAAAGATGAGGCCAAATTTAAAGCCAATGCTTTAGCCCAGGCTAAAAAATTCGATATAGAAAATATAGTCCCAAAATACGAAGCACTATATAATCGACTGATCAAATATTAATTTATCTTCTTCTTAACCAGGCTTCAGGATTAAGATCACTTGTTTCATTGCTGATATACAGATCGATCGCTCCGTTGCCATCATCGTTGGCTAATACTTTGCCGATGACCTGACCTGTTTTAACCTGATCTCCTTTGCGCACACTTACATCGCCAAGGTTACTGTAGGTGCTGAAATATTTACCATGCTGAATGATCACAATCTGGATATCATCCGCACTCTTAACAGCAGAAATAACACCATCAAATATTGCTTTAACCGGAGTGCCGATATCTGAACCGATAGAAGTACAAGAAATATTGATCACTACTTTATTAGATAAAGTATTGTTTCCATAATGCATTAAGATAGATCCTCTGTCAACGGGCCAAGGCAAGGCACCTTTGTTCTTTTCAAAACTGACATTGGTAGCAATATTGGTTGAGTTCAACAAAACACTTTCTTGTTTAACCGGTTCAGGCTTGGGCTTAATTGGTTTTGGTGTAACAGGAATAGGTGTTGGATTGGCAGAGTTTGCATTTGCCGCTGCTAATTTCTTTGCAGCTTCTGCATCTTTTTTTGCTTTTTCTTTATCGGCTGCAGCTTTTGCCAAAGCATCTCTTCGAGCATCTTCCTGTGCTCTTCTGATCGCGGCAGCAATAGCATTGCTCACCTTTCTCATTTGATTCTGCTTATCTGCTATCTGGTTATTAAGTTGGTAACCTTGTGCTTTTAATTGCTGCACAATATCATTCTTTTGCTTTTGCTGATCAGCCAATATATTGATCTCTTTGCTCTGTGTTTCTAATACGGCCGCTTTCTTTTCTCTGCTAGCTGCTAATTCATCAATACGTCCCTTCAATAATTTTTGTGTACGGATAATATTCTCGCCCTGCAGTTCTCTATAGCTTCTGTAATTTTTTAAATAAGTAATTCTCGTGATCGCATCATTAAAACTTGAAGCCGATAAAATGAAATTTAAGAAATCAACATTGCTCCTGTTCTTGTAGGAGTAGATCATGCTGTTTGTATATTCCTGCTTCAGTGTATCTAGTAAAAAAGACATTCTTCTTACGTCTCTTTGTGAGCTTGTAATATTATTGTCAATGCTGCCTAATTCTTTATTTACGTTCTTAAGTACGCGTTCTTGCTTATTTAGATTTTCATTAATGATGGCAAGGTCCCTTCTGCTTACTTTGGTTGATTGTTTATTCTGATCAAGTTGTTTTTGTGTTTGTTCGATCTCATTCTTGAGTTCCTGGCGTTCTTTCTCAAGCTCTTGCTGGTCACCGGCACCTTTCATTTGTGCGAATGCCGCAGTGCTTAATAAAACAGTTGAAAGTAAAATAAAAAAAATCCTGATCATTGGCGTAGTTTACAAGATTGCAAAAATACAGTACTGTAGCCTATTTTAGTGCTGCAGTAATTAACAACTTGTGAATAATTAACGATTATTTTCGTTTGTAATTTTGTGGAATGGAAAACGAGATAGATAAATCCTTGTTAAAATCATATTGCTTGAAATTAAGTCGTACATCCAGTTTATTTTTTTCAGAAACAGTTATTTCACGATAGGTAGCAAAACGAATATTATTCCTGCTATCGTAATTATCATACGTGATATCTGCTGTTCGGTTACGATTGATATCAACATCGTCTAATTTGCTATGTAATACCAATGTATCCTGGTTATTGAGCGTTAATAAATGTTTGAAAATTGTACCGGCGGTAGCTAATAAAATTTTGTTATCTACCTGCTTGTAAGATGTGATAGGTGTATTAAAATAAATAGGATTGCCAATAATAAGATCCTGCAATGTTTTAAAATCAAAAGGGATGTCTGCCGTTTGTTGCAGGTAATCAATCGAGCGGAATTGGACTTCTTTATTAAGTTTATCTAAAACAATTACACTGTCTTTTGTTATTAAGATCCTGAATGCTTCAATATTAAAAACAGTAGCATACATTGAAACCCATATTTCACTGTCCTTGAGAATGCGTACATAAGCTGTGATAGTTGGCTGTGTGCCTTTGCTATCTTCATAATCAACTTTTATTTTGGCAGAGAAAGTTTTAAAATCAATATGCCTGCTTTCAATGGCAGACATTGTTTTTTTTATAGTTAAAATAGAATCAGCTGAAGATTCCTTTTTTGTATTGTCTTTTTTATTAATAGCCTTATGAATTGTTCTTGCAGAACGACAGCTAACAATTGCTATACTTATTACCGCCACCCAAAAAAGAAGCATAATCTTCCCCACTCTTATATTATCTCTGTTCATTTTTTATTTTTACTGTTACTATATGCTAAACTTTACCCGTATGTCCAAAGCCACCCTCGCCACGATGGGTATCATTCAAATATTGTACCTCAATTAAATCGCTCTTTGCAAATTTGGCTATAACCATTTGTGCAATACGGTCCCCATGCTGTATTGTTTGTGGTTCTTTGCTGAGGTTGATCAGTATTACTTTTATTTCGCCCCTGTAATCAGTATCAATTGTTCCCGGTGTATTTAAGCAAGTTAAACCCTGTTTAATAGCCAGGCCGCTTCTCGGGCGGATCTGCGCTTCATATCCTTCAGGTAATTCAATTGATAAGCCCGTTGGTATCAAAGTGCGTTCAAGTGATTGTAAAGTTACGGCTTCAGCTAAATTCGCCCGCAGGTCCATTCCCGCAGATCCTTCTGTAGCATAAGAGGGTAAAGGGTTTGCCGATTTGTTAATGATCTTTAAAGTAATTGGTTGCATGTGTGCAAAGTATTAGTGAATGTATGGTTAACTGTTATCAATAACGCTATTTATTTTTTTGTAAGAGGACCGTTGCATAAGCAACCAGACCTTCTTCCCGGCCAACAAACCCCATTTTTTCCGTAGTAGTCGCTTTGATCGAAACATCCGTTATTTGTAAAGAAAGAATGCTGGCTATAGCCTGTTGCATTTGCGGGACGTAATCTTTTATTTTAGGTGCCTGCAGACAAAGTGTGCTGTCGATATTTACGATACCGTATCCCGCTTCTTTGATAAGAGAAAAGCTCTTTTCTAATAAGATCTTACTATCTATATTTTTGAAGGATTTGTCTGTATCGGGAAAATGAACGCCAATATCGCCCAGGCAGGCAGCACCTAATAAGGCGTCGCATATGGCATGTAATAATACATCTGCATCACTATGGCCCAAAGCTCCTTTATGATGAGGTATCTTAACGCCACCCAACCAGAATTCACGGTCCTCCACTAATTGATGAAAATCAATTCCAAATCCGATTCTTAGGTTCATTGTAATAAATTAATCAGTTAGGGCGGCAATATAAAAACAAAAAAGCGTCACAGTATATATTGTGACGCTTTTTTTAAATGTATTTTAAGTTTGATTATTCTACCGATGGAGATTTTGAATCATCCGTGCCACTGCCGTTACCGAAATCAACACCCAAAGTGAAACGTACCGTATTTGATAATGGCAACCTGGTGATTCCATTACCAGAAGGGATCAGGTAAGAAAAATCAAGTGCAAAAGTATTATACTTCAAACCCGCGCCTAAAGTGAAATATTTTCTATTACCATTGTCAGGATTTTCGTAAAAATAGCCTGCTCTAAAAGCAAATTGATTTTGATACCAGAATTCAATTCCTGTAGATATGTCGATTAGTTTTAACTGATTAGGGCCACTAAACGAATTGAACCAGCTGCTTGAAACACCTTGTGTATGGTATTTATTAAGTGCTGCACTATCCGAAGCAGTAAGTGGACTACTTACAACCGGCGGAGCAGGCACTAATAATTTATTCATATCCATGGCAATCGTGATCTTGCTGTTTTCATCAAATACATGTGTGTAAGCCCCACCTATTCCCAAATTAGCCGGTAAATAATCTTTTTGTGAAGCATCGTTCGTATACTTGATCGGAGAACCGAGGTTACTAATAGAAATGCCCCAATTAAAGCCTTCACCACTTTCTTTTAAACCATGATGATAGAAAGCGATATCTCCCGCAACAGCAGAAGCTGCTTTATAGGTAGTTGCAGAAGCCCCTGTTCCAAAAGTACCGTTAGCCAGATCTGAGTTGATGTATCTTAAAGCCACACTTAATCCTGATTTTGGAGATAGTTTTCTTGAATATCCGACATCAAGACCAAATTCTTTTGGATTAAAAGTTTGAAGAAGGTTTCCCGAAACGTCTGTGAATTGGATATTACCCAAACTAAAATATCTAAATCCTACAGAAAGCGTTTGATCTTCATCTAATTGGTAATAACCTCCTAAGGATGCAAGAAATACGTCGTTGATACCCAGGTCTTTAAACCATGGGGTATAAGAAAGCGACAAACCGCCTTGTGCAGCTGCGAACGGCAATTTAGCCCTGTTCCAAAAAACCGCATTAGGATCAGCCGAGGTAGCGATAGCTGCGTCACCCATTCCACCACTGCGGGCATCGGGTGAAATGCGTAAAAAAGGTACTGCAGAAGTAACTACGTTGATATTTTTCTGGGCGTTTACTACGTTTGTTGTACACGTTATAATCAATAATAAGCCCGTAAGTCTTTTTAAAGCTGTTTTTTTCATGCCTTTCCTGTCTTTTTTAGGTAGAGATCAACTCAATACACGATAGTTTTAGTTTTTTCTAATTTATATATTACGCAAGCAATTCAAAGGCAATATAAAGAAGTCAGCAAAGTTATAACTAATAGTTAAAAAAGTAAAAAAAATATAAATCGATCGGTCCTTTTGACTTGACTATTAGTGAATTTGGTTTATAATTGGTTAAATTTATAAGTACAGATACCTTTAATCGCTTTTTCGTTGTTTCAGCTGCTTTTTTAACAAAAAACGGGGAAATGTAAAAATAAGTTAGGCGAAATTTGCTGTATATTGTAGAAAGTATTTATATTCGCAGCCACGTTCTTTCTTTAAATCTAATAATCAAGGTTATTTTTTAGTTAACTAACTTGCAAAAACGATATGCTCATGCAAAATGTATTCTCTGGTAAAAGCCTACTTGTCCTTGTAGTTGCTGCCATTACTTTCAATGCTTGTACAAGCAATAAATCTGGTGTGTCTAGTGCAACAGGGTGGAAGTATGATGATAAGAATATGGGTAACTTCCATGTAGTAAAAATGAAATATCCAAAAGCAGGACCAGGTTTGGTGTTTGTTGAGGGTGGTACTTTCTTAATGGGAGCCAAAGATGAAGATGTTATGAGCGATTGGAACAATATTCCAAAGCGTGTAACTGTTCCTTCATTCTTTATTGATGAAACAGAAGTTGCAAACGTTCATTATCGTGAGTATACCTATTGGTTGGAAAATACATTTAGCGGAGATTCTGCTGTAATGGCGAAAGCTTTACCGGATAGCCTTTGCTGGCGTGCTGAATTGGCTTATAACGAGCCTTATGTAGAATACTATTTCCGCTTTCCTGCATATAATTTTTATCCTGTAGTAGGAGTTAGCTGGTTACAGGCTCGTGATTTTTGTCTTTGGAGAACAGACAGAGTGAACGAATTGAACCTTGAAAAAGCAGGATACCTTAAAAAAGACTTTACTAAAAAGGAAATGAAAGGTGGTGGTGCTGATAACTCTTTCGCACTTGATACATACTTATCTGCTCCTGATCAAATTCAAGGCAAAGCTGCACCTAAAAAATCTGGTTTAAAAGATGTTAGCGGTAAAGTTAGAAAAACAGTAAGAATGGAAGATGGTATTTTAAACATGGGATACCGCCTGCCTACAGAAGCTGAATGGGAATATGCTGCTTACGGTTTAGTTGCGCAGAACCCTAGTCCTCGTAAATCTGAAAATGGCCAACGTGGTGAAGAATTAGAATCTAATCAACAAATATATTCTTGGAGCGCAAATCCTAATGGACTACGTGACAACAGAAGAGGTAACTGGCAAGGTGCTTTCTTAGCAAACTTTAAACGTGGTACAGGTGATAACATGGGTATTGCGGGTGGTTTAAATGACCGTTCACCTATTCCTGCCGATGTTAAATCTTTCTTCCCGAACGCATTTGGCTTGTACAACATGTGTGGTAATGTTAGCGAATGGGTTGCTGATGTGTACAGACCATTAACACCTTCTGATGCGGCTGATTTTAACTATTTCCGTGGTAACAGATTCACTAAATTATACAAAGATGGTAGCGGCGAATATGTAAGAGATAGCAGCACAGGCCACTTAAAAAGAGTAGATGTTAGCGATAATGAAACCAGAGATCGCCGTAATTACCAACGCAACAATGCACTTGGTTATATGGATGGTGATTCTTCGAGCAATGCATCTTACCAATCTGGTGTTACAACTTTGATCAGCGATAAATCAAGAGTATACAAAGGCGGAAGCTGGAACGATATGCCTTACTGGTTATCACCTGGTGCTCGTCGTTTCTTGGATGAAGATCAATCTTCAAGTGCTATTGGTTTCCGTTGTGCACAAACTGTATTAGGTCCACAGGAAGGTCCTGGTTTTAAAGAAGGTAACTTGTTCCCTAAACGTAATCAAAACAGAAAGAAACACTAGTTTCATAATAATATTAAAAAAGCCCTTCAATATTGGGAGAATACTGACTTGGTGGGACAAATATTAAAATAAGGCCGTTTGGCCTTATTTTTTTTCAATATTATGTTACAATGGTGGTGCTACAGAAAAGCCATTTTCAGAACAAGTCAGTACATACATAACACCTGCTTTTGCTAAACCCTCTATCCTTGCTTTTTCCTTTAAAGCTTCTTCTCGTGTTGGTAAAGAATCTTGAATTTCACTATTGGATTCGTATTCTTCTTTATTTATGGGATTCCCTTTATAAGTCATTTTAATTACAACATTAAAGCTGGTTGATTTCATAGTTCGTAGATTTAGATTAGGAAGATAGTAAATAATTTTATAGCTATCTTATAGTCTTAAAACTACAAAATGGAATGTATTTTAGCAGCAGTTGGTTTAGTAATTGCAATAATGGCTCTTTCAAGTTATAAAATAATGCTTATAATCAGAATAGCATTTACCATTATTATTGCATCATACGTGTACAATTTGTTTTATGGGAGTTACACATTATGGCTTACTGGCTCATATTGGACTCAATCTAATATTGATGATTATATCCACCATACCTTTTTAAAAAGTCTTACATGTATAGGAATAGTGGCATTCATATATTACTGGTTGTTGGTGCGACTGATTAGTTACTTCGTGAAGAAGAGAGCTATTAAGATGTCTACTAACATCAATAAAAATCATTTTATTGATGTTCTAAGGAAACACGCTGGAACAATGATTAAATTAGGAACATTTATTTATGGAGCTAGATCAACGGAATTAAAAGATGGGGCAAATACTTATAAGGGAATGGTTACCATGATGTCAAATGAAATGTCATTTATTTTACAGGCATTAACAGTTTGGATCTTAATATGGGGAAGTTCATTCTGGTTTATAATTGCATTTATAGTAATATCGGTTATATCAGTAGGAACGATTTTGTTTATTTCATTCTTAGATGGAGATGGTGTTTATAAACTATTCATTAATATAATGTTGACTGAAATACAGAAGCAGGATAATTAACAAGAGGTTATTCAAAATATTTCCAATGGTAACCACCAGATGAATTTCTTAATCCCCTTACAACTCTAGATAAAGCTGGAGCCTTGATTCCTGTTGCTATGGCGGCTTCAATTATTGATGGGTAGGTTGCTATTATTTCACCGTTTAACATTTGACATACGGCTCTTTTCCTTCCTTGTTTACCAATTTTAGGTTCAATTTTAGGCTCTATGACTGTCTTTGACAATCCATTATCTTTTGTAAGATCTTTCCAGGTTAACCTTGATTCAATTTTACCGAGCATATTTTCAAATCTTTCGTTATCCTTTAGTTCTCTTGAATTATACCGATATTGAACTTCATCACAATATCTTGCCAAGTGTTTAGGAGATAGCTTATGATAAACACCAATGATTGAACGTCTTAATAATCCGAAAACACCTTCTATTGTATTGGTATGAATAAAGCCGTCTCTTACATATTCATTTGCCACGTGATTAACGCTTTCGTGTGATTTATAATGTTTACCAATTGATATATAACTTCCTTCGCCATCCGTCATTAATTTAGCTTTCTTATCAACGTTTTTATATACAATAGCTGAAATATTATCTTTCTGGGAATTAGGAGATACTTCTAATCGCAATTCACCATCTCTTTCAATCATACCAATTATCATGGTTTTATCTGGTAGATTGCCAGTTTCTTTAATAGCTGCTCTTTTTTTGTTGGACATATTTTTTATACGGCCACCAATGTATACCTCATCAATCTCAACCAGATTTTTAAGGAAAATAGAATCTTTACTCCTTAATGACTCACGTATTCTATGTAGCATAAACCAAGCTGTCTTTTGACAAATACCTAAGTCTCTTGCAAGCTGACATGAACTAATTCCTTTTTTGTGTGCAGAAAGGAAATATAGAGCAGGAAACCATGTACTAAGCGGTATATGACTTCCGTGAAAAATTGTACCAACTGTAACACTATATTTTTTATAACATTGGCTGTTACCACATTTAAATCTTTTACCCTTTTCAATGCTATACCATTTATTGCTATTGCAGTATGGACAAACGGGTGAACCATGCCAACGGTATTGTACCAAAAAATCAATACACTTTTGTTCATCAGAGAATTCTCTGATCAATTCTTTTAGATTTTTGAATGGTATGGTTTGTTTGTTTTGCATTAGTGGTGTTAACCTTTGTATGTATCTCTTTGAATTCCTTTGTATTCCATTTTGATTAAAAAAAATTAATTGTTGTTTTTCCCCTTTTCTTTATGTTTAGTTATTTCAGAAGTTTTAGATTGGGCTATCATTTGTTCTAATCCCAAACGGATATAATCGCTTAGCTTTCTTTTTTCTTTATCGGCTAACTTCTGTAATTCAGCTTTCATGTCTGCACTTATTCGTAATCTTAAAGCTTCATCATTTTCCATAATAGAATTTTATATCACAAATATATAACGGAACACATTGTATTCCAAATTTATTGTAATATTTTTTTCATAAATGCTCCATTTTTGTATAAAATAAATGTATATACAGATGCTTGGAATGATTTTATAAAAGGTTAATAATTTACTTTTATGAATATTCCTACCAAAAGGAAAAATGAGAATCCTTTGCTTTAAAAATAATTTTATCAATTTTACTTATGGGATATATTAAAGAAGTAGAGTCTTTTTCATTAAAAAAGAAAACATAGTTATGCGTCTTTCCAACAAAATAACAAGTGTCATTTGATTTTATTTCTTTACCATCAATAAAGATTGAAGTTCCTTTATACGGATGTCTACTTTTAGTTTGAATAGCATTAAAATACCCAGATAGACTAATTATAAGTAAGCATATAACCAGAGTGGCATACACCATAATCCAATTTTCATTTCCAGTAAAAACTGGAATTTTAATTTTATTCTTATTTATAGCTAATAGAAAAAAGATAAGTATACCAAAAACTGCGATTATTAATGTATCAGTACTAATGATCCTATATTCTATATTACCATTTATTACAACAATAATTTCAAGTAATACATAACTTATAGAAGGAACAATTACATACTTAGGAGTATTTTTTAAAAGAATAAAACTCATAAAGTACATTATGGAAATGTACATTGAAATATTTCCAAGAAAAAACACAATTATTTCCGTGAAATCTAAATAATCAAAAATTGGAATTTTGAATTGATAATAATAGGATGCTAATTGTGTTACACCAATTAGTATAAATGCTGGCAAGGACACTTTTAATAGATTTTCAGTATTAAATTGGGGCATAACTAGAGTTATATTAAGTGACTATCGGGAACTTTATACCAAATAATGTGATTATTATATTTGTTGGTCTTATATTGTAAAAAAAGCAAATTATGACCAAATCAGAGAAAATCTCTATCATCAATAATTTATCTGTTAATTTCTTAAATGCGACTAAATACGGGGATGCATTTTTATTAAGAATTGAGATTACTGATGAAATAATGACCTGTCCATATGATCCGAATGTATTTCTAACAGTAATTGAACCTACAGTACAAACCCTTTGTTTAGATATTGATAAATACTTGAACAAATTAACGTTAGGCTATAATGAATTAACCCAAGAACTAAAACAAGAAGCGGAGTACTCCTTAGTAGCTTTACAAAACATACCATCAATGTCATTATTGCCAGATTAATCACTCCTTATTGATTAATCTACTCATCAAATTTTCTAGTGATTCTAATTTTATTCTTTGAACACCAATTGTCAATTTCATCGGATCATAAACCACATGGTTGATTATAGATTTATGAAAAGTATCTACTCCTGCTTGGGTTAGTTCTTTATTAAGGTCAGGATATATGGCTTTAAAAAAATCATCTTTAGAATAGTCTGGCTTATCAGTAAGACTTTCTATATATTGTTGGACGTATTTTTCCACAATATTATTGGATATAACTTCCAATTCCTTAAGCAAAGATTCTACTGTTTCCATAAGTTTAATTAAGGGGTTAATTATAGTTGAATTAATTAAGGGATAACAATACCTGAATTTACGTGAAATAAAGCTGGTACAATTCTAAACACTTGCTTAAATAATTCAAATAATTGAGTTCCTTGCTGGGTATCAAATGACATAGCTACGGAAATCGAAATAATTGTATTAACTGCTATACTTTTCCAATCAAATCTATTTAATCGTTGAGAAGATTCTATTAAGTAATCTAGTCTTGCATTTACTAGAGCGAGTTGAGCCGAATTAATAGCAAAATTTGCTTGGATTAAGGATTTTAATTCATTAATTGATAGAGCAATTTGTTTCTGTTCATCAATGCTAAAATTTGTTTTATCACCGAAATCGATTTGCTCAATGTCAAGTAAGGTTTCACCCTTATTATACTCTTCCCATAAGTCTATGGCTTCACGTTCCTCATTGTAAGCCGCAAGGTCATTATTGATCCAATATTTTAGTTGTCCAATAATATCACTAAATGGCTCTGAATTTCCACGTGATAAATCAATATGTGGATACCCATTTTGAAAGCTAATACAACTGCAATAGAATAAATCAAAATCAACATCACCATTTATAACAAAGAAAAATGGAGTGTTTTTATATTCAAGTTTTAATGCATTTTCGCTTTCAATTAATTCAAAATTATTGAATCCAATAGGATGATCTTTTAAGAATTGGAATAATTGATTTTTATATTTTTTTAGAATCATGAGTACGGTTAGTATTGTAATTATTTTCTCCTTTTCCCCTTCAGACTATAATCCCAACCATATTTTGCTGCATCTTTTTTATGAGCATTCGAATGTTCTTTTTGGCTACCAAAAACATGTAAGTTAGTAGGTGAATTATTAAGTTTGTTTCTGTCTTTATGGTGAACAACTTCACCAGGTTTTAACTTCCTTTTTAATTTCTTTTCTGCCATCCAACGATGAACAGATGTACCACTATCAGAGAACACTAAATATCCGTTACTCTTTTTAATAACTTTTGAAGCTCCTACTTTTTTCTTTCTTAAGTATGCCATAAGAATTGATTTTAGTAATATGAATTTAAGAAAAGTATTTAAGTGTAGAGATTCTTTTAGAGTTTACTTATTCACACAGTATGATATATTTATTAATATGAAAAAAATAATAAAGTATATCAAAGGAGTATGTTTGGCACTATGTGGTAAAAATTGGTATTGTGAAGTTGATACGAGTAAAATGAATATTGATACCAAAAGATCCCAAATCGCTAAACCGCTATAAGCCCAGTAAGCATTAAATCTTCTATTACTATACTAACAGAAACAACTCCATAATCTTCATCAATAGAAGCGATAATCTTTTTAGTTAGATGATGAATTTCTAACAGAGTTAAATCACTTTTTATCAAATATTCTCCAGCTGGTAGATGGTATGTTGTACCATTACTACCTAAGATTTGCCTTGAAAATCCACCATCTTCCATGGCAGTGTGGAGAGCTGTATAATCAGGATGTACCAAATTATTTGTTTTGTGGAGAACAACTCTTGTTAAGAAATGTGACATAAGTTTAAGTTTTGATAAATGAAAAATTAAGGGGGCTATTATAAGCCCCCTTATAACATTACTTTTTACATTGATCTACTTTCCAATGAGCAGGTTGACTCCTGTCTTGCAGGTGGCGTTGTCTAGCCACATGTACAGGATGGTGATTTGCGTCACAAGCATAATCTTTTGCTTTAGCTTGGGTTGAGAATGAACCTCCAACTTCTTTTCCATCAACAATTACAACATAATGGGAAGTAGGGACATGCTCACTTGAGGCATGGGGTCTGTGTTCTACGTAAGATGCGGACATAAGGATTATATGTTTAGGGTTAAAAAATGACGAAATTATAATAGAATCAACTATAGCCATTTTCTGACACCACCATGGTGCGAGCAAGTACCTCTATGAGATTCGCTATAGCTATACGTACCATCTCCACATACTGCTGTGGCTCCTTCTGGTGCTTTGTCGTAATAGGTTGGAGATTGTACTGTATGGCCTTCATGATTTTTATAATGATGTATCGTTGTTGCATGAGTTACATGGTGAACAGCATGAGTACTATCTGCTTTTTGAGCGTAGGAACAATAAGATAGAAATGATAATAGTACTAGGGTGATTATGCGTTTCATAGTAGGAATTTTTTCAAACATACAAAGAAACTACAACAACTTATATTAATTTTCTTTGGGTAGTTTGAAATCGAATAGATCCGATACTGGTACTTGTAAAGTACGGGCCAACTTAAATATTGTACTAACGGTTGGATTAATCTTGACCGTTTCGATCCTTGCAATTTGAGATAAGGTCATTCCTGATTCATAAGCCAATTCTTCCTGGGAATAACCTTTGGCCATTCTCACTTTTTTTAAGTGTTTAGCCAATAGCTTAAGTCCTTCCTCATCAAAGATTAAAACCCGTTTAGATTTAGTTGCTTTTTTCACTTACCAAAATGAATTTATTTGGCACGTAATTATTATAGCACATGTGCTATAATTTACTATCTTAGCGAAAATTTTTAACTATGAGAAAACTATTAGCTATTATCATTATTATTTCAACCGTTGCCATATTGAGCTGTAAAAAGCTTAACCACCCTGCATCACCACCTAATAACACAGACACTGCACACAATAATATTCCAGCTGGTGACACGATCCCGCTATCACATTGGACAACATATACCATATTCAATGTTCCAATTAACTCTTATCATGAAGATTCCATTAATCTATCAGCTAATACGGCTAAGTGGGATAGTGCAACTAATTCCCTTATTTGTGAGGGTGATTCAGCTGGTAATATTTCAAAAATAAGTGTGACTTTTCTCCAAAGACCAACCAGTACTAAAAACTATTTACTTATAAATACACATTGGGACGGCCCGTTAACTGATACCAACAGCTGCTACATAACATTGCAATATATCAATCCAGCTCAACCAGCACCATATTTCCAATCATGTGATTCTGGATACTATCTACAAGTAATTGTTTTAAATAACAAACTACGTATACCGCTACTTCCTAGTAATGTAACATGGGTTGGTAACCCACATCCACTATCACCATTAGAGCGTGATACTCCTTCTGCTATAGCCGATTTAAATCTTAGTGGACAGCTTAATGAAAGATAAAAACATCCTTTATTCAATAAATCAATTATCTAATATGAAATCCTTTGCAAAATTATTTGTACTAATTCTAATCATTAGTTCATGTAATCAATCAGTAAATCCACCTAACAATTCACCAAGTGATACCACAATTTCTAACTTAACACCAGCTCCAAAAGTGGAAGAACCTGTAAAAGTTAATAGAGAATTATTTCAAGGTCAGGAGCTGAAAGATGGTGAAAGAATTGTAAAATTAAATTGGGGTATGCAAAGTAGTGTTGTTCATCTTTCACAAGACGAATATGGTGGATCTGGACATTACAGCTCATCAAACTATACTGTACCTGCTGGAAAAAAATGGGTTTTGCTCTATGCAAATGAATATTATACCTATAATAATGGTGTTGTAGGCGTGGTACCTTACATAACAGAGAATAGTAAAGTAGACAATTCAATTAATCGGCAATACGCTTATAAAGACAATATCAATTTGAGTAGAGCCAAAGATGAGAATAAAAAGTATTATTCTGGATCAACTATAATTGGTATTTCTACTAGGGAAGTACATGATACATATGGAAATTGTTTAGGATACAAAGGTGAAATATGTTTTTTAGAAGTAAGCGAATAGCATATGTTATATTTTTGTCAAACGAGCTTTAAATTTTTAAAAAAAGTATTATTTTCATTCTTAAATAAGACAATAATGACGGCACAAGAAATATATGACGATAGTAAATTAATACTAAACGAAATTAGAAATAGAGCAGGTACAGATTTTATTCAGTTTGGATTAGTAACAGGTGTTGCACAATTACCTAAATTAAAACCTAAAATGTCTGTGTGGTTTTTTAACAGTGCTAATGAAGCCATAGCAGTCTTACAAAGATTGCATACCGATTATCAATTAACTTTTGATAATACGATTACTGGTCAGTATCTCTATGTATATGAAATAGTGAATTAGCGAATTCGGCATTAATTTCACCATGCATAATAAGAGTATCTTTTATGTGATTAGATATGGCATTGAGTTTATTAATATTGGTCTTATCAAAATCATGTATTTCTTTAAATATCTTTTGAAAAAAATTATAGTATAAGACTTTATATTTTTCTGTTTGCTCGCATTTTTGACAATTCATGGTTATTGTTTATTCCAGAATAAACAATAACCATGAAATAGTAAACAGTATTCTAAGGTTTTTTTATTAATTGTTCAAGCCGTTTCCTTAAAGCTTCTATATTCTGTTGTTTTTGTAATATTTCTAACTCCATTTCTAATTTTTGCTTTCTTATTGGATCTTGTTCATCATTAATTTGTAATTGTTTGATCCTAATGCTAGTAACCAGATGCTTCATCTATTTTTTAAGCTATAAATATCTTGATTTAGTATAATCAGCTTATTTTTACTGGTATAATACCAAACTAAACTCACCTATGAGGCTAAAAAAAATAAACATTAGGAATTTTAAATCTATTAAGAACCTTGAATTGGTTCCTTCTTCCAATTTGCATTGTTTAATTGGCAAAAATGAATCTGGGAAATCCAATATTTTACAAGCAATTTCCTTGTTAGGTGGATCTGCTAGTGATATCGAATTATCAGATAATACAGCAATAATTGGCGAATATGAACTTGATGTACCTGATATTACTAGGTTAAAACAGAGTGCTGTAAAAATTCTAGTTCAAAACGGAAGTTATGATTTAAGTGCCATTATAAAATTACAGGTAACGGTTAATAAAAATATAAAGGAGAATAATATACTACAATTACAACTAGTTGGTGGACTTACATTTGGTAAAGAACAATCAAGATTTCCAGCGGACTGGAATAAGTTAGAAAAAGAACTATTTGAACTCTTACCATATATAGAATTATATGAAAGAGAGGATTTTATTATTTCTCCATTTGACTATAAAGAATTTTTGGAGGATAGAGAGAATCCTAAATTTCATTCATTTTTTAGACTTCTAGCTTTGGGTGGTATAACAGAAGCCGAGATTGAAAAATTTAGTATGCGTTCTTTCAATCAAATGATCGAAATAAGAGAAAGAGCTTCTGTAAATATTAGTGCATTATTAAATAAACATTACAATCAAGAACATAGCTTAGAATTAAAAATTGATTCTCATGACGGTATATTTACCGCATATTTCAATGATGCTTACCACAAAATCGGTTTTTTTGAACAAAGAAGTACAGGATTTCAATATTTTTTCTCCTTCTTAATTAATAAAATATTCCTTACTGAGCTACGGTTAAAGAATACGATCTTTTTATTTGATGAACCAGCTCTTTCTTTACATCCTACTGGACAAAAAGATTTCGTAAAACTGTTAGAGGAAATTAGTAAAGAACATGTTGTTTTTTATACGACTCATTCTCCATTTTCTATTAATAGAATGCATCCAAACAATGTATGGGTTATCGAAAAAAGTGTTACTAAAGGTACAATATTGAATCCCAAGCCATATTTGCATAATTGGCGTCCATTAAGGACTTCATTGGGGATTGATATATCTGACAGTTTCTTTTATGCAGATAAGTCCTTATTGGTTGAAGGGCCAGAAGATAGGATATATATTGGAGCCTTATTAAATTATTTTATTAGTAAGGGAACGATTTCTCTTTCTTCAGATTTATTATCGATAATTGATGCAGGATCTATAGCCAATATACCCGCAATGGTTCAGATACTTATTAGCGAAGAAAGACCTTTAATAGTATTAATGGACGATGACGATACTCATATTCATAATACCGTTAAGAAAAAAGAAGGTGCTATCGGAAATAAAGAGAAATTTTCTGTTTTTAAGATTAGTAGTATTCAGGAAGGTGCTGTTTCTATAGAAGACCTACTTCCTCATAATCTATATGTCCAAGCTGCAAAAAAGTATTTAGATTATCTTGTTAGCGAAAAGATAATAACTCAAAAAGACGCAGCAGAAATCGTTTCCGATTTTAGTCAAGTCGAAAAACCCAAAAAATATAACGCAATAGCCGAAGAAATATTTACAAAATTTTACTATGCACCAGATTCACTTTTAGATAAAAAAACACCGATTTCTAAGGTAGGGATAGCTAATGAGTTTGAAAAATTATTAAAAGAACATGGTATACAAGATCCGATTGAAGAAGAAATATGTTTTCATTTAATCTCTACCATACTCACCCAACTTAAGTTATTATAGGTTTTATATAGAATTTCAGATTTATACTAAAAAAATAAGGCCAAACGGCCTTATTTTAATATTTGTCCCACCAAGTCAGTATTCTCCCAATATTGAGGGGCTTTTTTAATGGGATATATGATCCGGAAAGTAATTTATAATCGAATTGGACAGAATTTTAAACGGCCCCTATTTTTTCTTTTAAAAGATTTTCGGCAAATTTTAATTGCTGTTCCATGCTAAGGTTAGTATTATCTAACACTACTGCATCATCAGCTTTGCGTAAAGGGCTGATCTCTCTGTTAGAGTCTATATAATCACGCATTTCGAGGTTATTCTTTACTTCTTCAATAGTTATATTAGGATTCTTTTCATAGAGTTCTTTAAATCTTCTCTCCACCCTTACAGCACTGTCTGCGGTCATAAATATTTTAAGCTGCGCGTTGGGGAATACAGTTGTGCCAATATCACGCCCATCCATAACGATTCCCTTTTTTTTGCCCATCAATCGCTGTTGCGCTACTGCAAAATCTCTTACTTCTTTAATGGCAGCCACTTCACTTACTTTATCAGCAATGATCATATCTCTGATCAGGTACTCAACATTTTCTCCATTTAAATAAATCTCAGATTGATGTGATACCTCGTTAGGGTGGAATTCAATAGTGATATCAGTTAAGGCATCAACTACTTGCCTGTGATCCGTATAATCAATATGGTGGCGAAGAAAAAATAGGGTAATGGCCCGGTACATAGCACCACTATCAATGTAAGCATAGCCTAACTTCTTAGCCAGCTGTTTGGCCAAAGTGCTTTTTCCACAAGAGGAGTATCCATCAATTGTGATGATGCTATTTTTCATTACTGCAAAAATCCATTAATTATTTCATCCTTCAAAAAGAAAAAGCCCTCCGATTTTTTCGGAGGGCTTTTTACCTTATTTATTATTTTATGCTTCGGCAGATTTAGCACCTTTCTTTTTCTCTGTGTCTTTCAAAGTGAATTTTATTTTTTCATTCTCTTTGTCAAGATCAGCGATCAAGGTATCGCCAGCTTTTACATTCATATTTAGTATCTCTTCCGCTAAAGGATCTTCCAGGTATTTTTGAATAGCCCTGTGTAATGGTCTTGCCCCGAATTGAGAATCATATCCTTTATCCGCGATAAAATTCTTCGCTTCTTCTGATAGTTCCATTCCAAAACCAAGGTTAACCAAACGTTTCATTACGCCTCTCATTAAGATATCGATGATCTCAAAGATATTTGTTCTGTCTAATGAGTTAAAGATAATAACATCGTCGATCCTGTTTAGGAACTCAGGACTGAATGTACGTTTCAAAGCTTTTTCAATTACAGCCTTATTATTTTCATCAGCATTCAAAGCTCTTGCTGCGGTAGCGAAACCAACGCCATCACCAAAGTCTTTTAACTGACGGGCACCAATATTCGATGTCATGATAATAAGGGTATTCTTGAAATCGATCTTTCTGCCTAATCCATCTGTTAATTGTCCGTCATCTAATACCTGTAATAAAATATTATAGATATCCGGATGCGCTTTTTCAATTTCATCCAACAAGATAACACTGTATGGTTTACGTCTAACCCTTTCAGTCAGCTGTCCACCTTCTTCATAGCCAACATATCCCGGAGGCGCACCGATCAAACGACTCACAGTGAATTTTTCCATGTATTCACTCATGTCGATCCTGATTAAAGAATCTTCATTGTCGAACATATATCTAGCCAATGATCTTGCTAATTCTGTTTTACCAACACCTGTAGGACCTAAGAATATAAATGTACCAATTGGTTTTTTAGGATCTTTTAATCCAACACGATTACGTTGAATAGCTTTCACTACTTTTTGTATCGCTTCATTCTGACCAACTACAGCATCTTTCAGATCATCCGCCATGCGGCGTAATTTTTCTGTTTCTTCCTGAACCATACGTTTAACAGGGATACCCGTCATCATGCTAATTACTTCAGCAATATCTTCTTCTTCAATAGGGAAGCGTTTGTTCTTGCTTTCTTCTTCCCAATCATGCTTAGCTTTTTCCAATTCTTCCTGTAAACGTTTTTCAGAATCTCTTAATGAAGCAGCTTCTTCAAAGCGCTGGCTTTTTACCACCTTATTCTTTTCAAGCTTGATCTCATCAATCTTCTTTTCTAACTCAATTACTTCGTTAGGAACATTGATGTTTTTTATATGTTTTCTTGCACCAACTTCATCCATTACGTCAATGGCTTTGTCGGGCAACAACTTATCGGTCATATAACGTTCGCTTAATTTAACACAAGCATCAATAGCCTGTTCGCTGTACGTTACATTGTGATAATCTTCGTATTTGCTTTTAATATTTGTAAGGATCTGTATTGTTTCTTCTACTGAAGGCTGATCAACAATTACTTTTTGGAAACGACGATCTAGTGCACCATCTTTTTCAATATGCATTCTGTATTCATCTAAAGTAGAGGCACCGATACATTGTAATTCACCTCTTGCCAAAGCAGGTTTGAAAATGTTAGAAGCATCCAAAGAACCGCTGGCACCACCTGCGCCAACAATAGTATGGATCTCATCAATGAATAAAATAACATCTCTGTTCTTTTCCAATTCATTCATGATCGCTTTCATTCTTTCTTCAAACTGTCCGCGGTATTTAGTACCGGCAACCAACGCTGCCAGATCAAGTGATACAACTCTTTTATCAAATAGTACTCTACTTACTTTGCGCTGCACGATCCTTAATGCCAAACCTTCAACAATGGCTGTTTTACCCACACCAGGTTCACCAATTAAGATCGGGTTATTCTTTTTACGGCGACTCAATATTTGAGATACCCTTTCAATTTCAACTTCTCTACCTACAATAGGATCTAAAGAACCGCTTTCAGCTAAACGAGTGATATCTCTACCAAAATTATCAAGCACCGGAGTTTTTGTTTTTGGTGCATTAGCACCACCGCGTTGCGCTTTTTGTTGTGAACCATATTGTTTCCTTTCTTCATCAAAATCATCTTCATTTTCTTCAGAAAATTCTGCTGCAGGAGGCGTGCTTGTTACAAAGCCCAGTTCATTTTTGAATACATCGTAATCAACATCAAACTGATTTAAAATTTGTGTTGCGATATTTTCTTTGTTTTTTAAGATAGATAACATTAAATGCTCACTCTCTACTACGGCGCTTTTGCTCGCTTTAGCTTCAAGCACAGTGATGCGTATCACCTTCTCTGCCTGCTTTGTAAGCGGCAATGAATTGATGTTAGCAATATTTTTTCCTGTCTTATCTTTTACTGCCACTTCAATTTCTTTGCGTAGTTCCTGCAGATCAATGTTTAAAGATTTTAATATTTTGATGGCGGTGTTTTCTTCATCGCGGATCAATCCCAGCACTAAATGTTCCGTGCCAATAAAATCATTGCCCAATCTCAAAGCTTCTTCCCTACTATAAGAAATTATTTCTTTTACTTGTGCTGAAAAATTGTTGTCCATGTTATTTGAGTTTAGCTTGTACAATAATAACGATTATTTCCATGATAAAGTTTGTGGCTCTACCTGAATGTTGATATGTTCAAAAGTTAAAATTTGTGGTAAAATATTTGTTATTACAAAGATTTTAAAGTGTTATTATAAAGATTTAAAAGAGATTGTTTACGCAGCTTCTTTCCTAAAATTACTACAATTTTAACTAATTTAACTGCTGAAAAACTTCCACATCTCTACACAACAAAATTCAAATTTTCCTTTACTTTTACAAGTACATCGATTGGAACTTCAAACCTTATTATATGAATGTCAAAATAGATACCAAAGAGAAATTTACTGTTATTAAGCCACAGGAGGCGCAGCTTTCTGCTAATATGACAGATGAATTGAGCAGTTTATTGCTTCCTTACCTGCAAAAAGACATACCTCATATCATTTTAAAAATGACTGATGTTCAAAGCATTGATAAAGAAAGTGCGGATAAACTGGCTACTCTTCAGCAGCAATTTTATGAGAATGACAAGTCTTTTGTGATTTGTGAACTGAGCGATTCTGTAGAAGAATTGCTTGAAAAAGAGGAGCTTTTTGATATTATGAATATAACGCCAACAGAAAGCGAAGCCTGGGATATTCTGCAAATGGAAGAGATCGAAAGAGAACTATTCAATGAATAATGGATTATTGGTTAATTGATAATTTTATCAATACCTTGACATTATCGATTATCAATTACACAATTATCAATTAAGATGCTGGCACTTACCATACTTGGAAATAACTCTGCAATACCAGCTTTTGACAGAAACCCTACTGCCCAGATCTTACAAACATTTGATACAAGTTATTTGATCGATTGTGGCGAAGGAACGCAAATGCAAATGGCCAAATATAAAATTCGCAGAAGTAAGATCACACATGTTTTTATTTCTCATTTACATGGCGATCATTATTTTGGTTTGATAGGTTTGTTGAATAGTTTGAGCCTTTTAGGACGAACGCAGGATTTGCATATTCACGCACCCGCACCTTTACAAAATATCATTAATATGCAGTTGCAGGTAGTACACGGGGAACTATCTTTCAAAATTTATTTTCATGACCTTACTAAAGAAGGATTGATCGTTGATGATAAAAGAGTAACTGTTCATTGCTTTTATGTGCAACATAAAATTGAATGTTGGGGTTTTTTATTCAGAGAGAAAAAACACCCGCGAAAAGTTGATGCCGAAAAAGCAAGAGCATATGAAATACCTGCGAGCTTTTATGAAAAACTTCAGGAAGGTGAGGATTATACTAATAAAAAAGGAACAATCATACCAAATGGCGAAGTAACTGTAGCTGCGATACCCGCTAAAAGCTATGCCTACTGCGCGGATACAAAATATGACGAAACGATCATTGAAAAAATAAAAGGCGTAGATCTTTTATACCACGAAACTACCTACCTGAAAAATTTAGAAAAAATAGCAGGTGAAAGGTTTCATAGCACTACTACACAGGCCGCAGCGATCGCTAAAAAATCAGGGGCAAAAAGATTATTGATCGGCCATTTTTCTTCTAAATATGAAACATTAGAAGAGTTTCATGCAGAAGCTTCTGAAATTTTTGAAAATACAGAACTTGCCATACAAGGTGTTTGCTATAGGATATGAGTTGGCTTTAAAAATTACATTTTTGCAAAAAGGCCAGTAGTTCCATCATAAAAGCAATGCCTACATGAATCAAAATTCCTCCATAAATTGACCTGGAATTATAGGCAAGCACACCTAAAATTGTTGCACCAAAAAAGGCGCTGATAGCTTCTTCCATTGGTTTGCCAAAATGATACACGCAATATACTGTAGCCATTGGCAATACACCATCTATTCCCAATACATCAATCAATGCAATTACCATAAATCCTCTAAAAAGAAATTCGACCATTACAAAGTCTAGTCCGTAAAAAAATTCAAAAGCCGATACACTTATCCATTGAGGAATATTATTAAGCTTGTTATAGCCGAAATCATTATAGATAGGATAACTCTCTTTAAAGCTTTCTGTAAAAGAAGCCGCAACCAATAAAGGAACCATACATCCCAACATGATCAGGTAGGGCCTGGCATTAAACAGCTTAGGAGCAAAGCCGTAAAGAGGCATTTTTTTTCTGTCAACGAAAAACCAATAAATGAAAAGGGGAGAAAAATATAAAAAAGCGCTTACAAAATTCTGCACACATACAAATATGAAATTCATGTTTTCCGGCCGGGCTATGTTTTTTTCTATCCATGCCAGGTGCCAATAAAAACTTTCATCCAGGGTAAGGGCCGTAATGGCTGTTACAACCGGGATCCAGAATTTTCGTTGTTTAAAAATATGCCAGGCATTATAAAACAGGGCATACATCACAAAAGCATATAAATAAGGGATGCTATAATAAGCGATAACTAAAAACGTATAACTTTCTGTGCGGTCCCGAACTCGTAAGACCGAGTTCTCAAAATCAAATTGATAATTAAAATATATAGCAATGGCTAAAAATGCCCATAGGCTGATAAAGTAACCGACCTTAACATTGTATATCCAATAATGTTTAAGCTGATAATATATTTCTTTCATCACAGGTAAAGATCAGTTTGGAAATTTTCGGGAAAGAAATTTACAGCAATAGTAATTATCGGTTGGAAAGATAATTTTGTATTTGCTGATGAACTCCATTACTTAATGGAACCATCGGTAAACGCAATACATTTTCTATCAAACCTAATTCATGTAAAAAAGCTTTTACACCCGCAGGGTTGTTTTCAGTAAAGAGTAAATTATATACTTCTACCAACGTATCATTTATTTTTTTTGCGGCAACAAAATCTTGTTTTAATCCTAATCTAACCATATCTCCAAATTCTTTAGGGAAACAGTTGGCAGCAACACTTATTACGCCATCAATACCACAAGCCAATTCAGGCATAACAAGATCATCATCACCACTAACAACTAAAAAATCATTTGGTCTGTCGCGCAAAATTTGCATGCATTGCGGAATGCTGTTGCTTGCTTCCTTTATGCCTCCAATATTAGCTACTTCATTTGCCAGCCTGATCGTTGTAGCAGCTTCCATATTACGGCCTGTCCTGCCTGGTACATTGTATAGAATAATAGGTTTAGGGGATGCCGTAGCTAATGCTTTGTAGTGTTGAAAAATACCTTCCTGAGAAGGTTTGTTGTAATAAGGACTCGCACTTAAAACAGCAACGGCTTTATCAAGCGGGTATGTCTCAAGATCTTTAATTACTTCTTTTGTGTTATTGCCACCGACGCCTACAACTACAGGCACACGGCTATTTACCTTTTCAAAAGTAAAATTGATGATATCGAGTTTTTCTTCTTTTGACAGAGTAGGGGTTTCGCCGGTTGTACCCAGGGAAACGATGTATTCTACACCATTGGTGATGTTAAAATCTATTAACTTACCCAAGGCCGTAAAATCAATATCCTCATTCGCTTTAAATGGCGTTACTATGGCCACACCTGTACCTTGTAATTTTTTTCTTAAACTCATTATTAATAGAAATTTGTGCGAAGTTATTGTTATGAAATCAAATGATAAAACAAAAAATCCTCCGGTTATGGAGGATCTGACTATCTTTTATTGAAAGTATTATTGTTAGTTCCTCTACATCACTGACGCGGTTGCCTGTTTCAGTATTTCTGAGTGGTTTAAATAATCCTTATCAGGACTATAGATAAACAAGCAAGTGCCATTTTTTATCTTTTGGATAATAGGAACCTGTAAGGCGGGAGGGATAGCAGGACAACCCCAGCTGCGGCCAATATAACCATGAGAGCGAACCATGCTGGCACCTACATATTCTGCACCATGTATTACAATATTACGCCTGTTGGCGTTATCGTTGATGCCTTTTTCAAGACCTTCCAGTTTTAATGAATAACCATGCTCCCCGTTATAAGTGCCCAAAGTTTCATAAAAACCTAAACTGCTTTTATCACTTGAAGGATCGTTAGAGAAATTCTGCGCATATTCTTTTCCCGAATTCATGCCATGTGCAACATATGTATTGAACAATACTTTCTGATTTTTAAGGTCAAGAACGTACAATCTTTTCTGGGAAGAAGCTTTACTGAAATCTACAATAGAAATAACATTATAATTTTCAACTTTTCCTACGGCTTTCATGATATCAAGGCCTTTCATAGCATAATCAAATGCTTCTTTAGCCAATCCTAAAGAGCCTAATTTAAGGCTATCGTAGATATTATTCCTTCTCAATTCAGCTGGTGAAATGGTGTTGCTTTTTACTGAAGCAGTAATTACAGTATTGCTCATTGGTTTTGACTTAGCAAAAACAAAAGGCATACTCAAAGAAACCAGAAAAAATGATGAAAAGGATATATAACTTTTCTTAAGAGTAAATTTTTTCATATACTACTATATAGATAAACAAACAATCTCTAACTCAACTATATAACGTTGAAAAGGAGGTTTTAATATTTAAAAAAAGGTATTTTTTAACAAGCCAATCATTTATTGTGTGAACAATAAATCCCTATCAAACAATCGAAATTTGAGCGGGTTGCAAATATATACCTATAAATTGTTAACAACCCCAAAAAAAGATAAATTTTTTAAAAAAATACATCTCATAATTAATTGATAATCAATCATATAATAAAAAAGAGCGAAAATGCCTTGTTAATTAACAGGGGTCTTTCGCTCTTTTTATCGGAAAATGTTAGAAACGTCCTTATTGCGGCTGTGGCTGCGTTGTAGCTGGCGTAACAGTTGGCGTGGTTGCAGGTGGTGTAGTCGTTGCAGGCGGCGGTGTTGCAGCCGGTGCAGGAGTTACATCATTTGCCACTGGCACGGTTGAAGGCGATGCAGGTGTGGTTGCCGAAGGAGCAGTTGCCGGTTGTGGATTACCCTGGTTATTTTGTCTTATAGCTTCATTAGCATCCTGCCTTGTTTTGGCATCAGCTGCTGCGGCATCTTCCTTAGCTTTTTTGTCGGCTGCGGCTTTTGCAGTTGCGGCGTCTTGTTTAGCTTGTTTTTTTGCTGCTTCTTTGGCTGCATTGTCTTTTGCTTCTGCCGCTTTTTTATCTGCCTCTACCTGTGCTTTTTCAGCTTTTTCGGTTTCTTCTTTATTTAACTCTTCCCGTTTTCTGGCTAATTCTTTTGCTTCTTTTTCTTGTGCCTCAGTTGCTTCTCTCGATTCTTTTTTGTCTATTCTTGCTTTTTCTCTGGCATTATCTTCGTCTATTTTTTTTTGTCTTTCTGCAGCTTGTTCATCTGCTTCTTTTTGTTGCTTAGCTTTTATTGCAGCATTTTCTTTATCTATTTCGGCCTGTTTTTTTGCTTGTTCTTTAGCGTTATCAGCCGCTATTTTATCAGCTTTTTCTTTGTCTTTAGCAGCCTGTATTGCCGCTATTTTATCAGCTTTATCTTTTGCGGCTGCGTTTTGTTTATCTAATTCAGCTTGTTTTTTTGCTTGTTCTTTTGCATTGTCAGCCGCTATTTTATCAGCTTTTTCTTTGTCTTTGGCAGCTTGTACCGCCGCTTCCTTATCAGCTTTTTCTTTAGCTTTAGCGGCTTCTTCCGCAGCTTTTTTATCGTTCTTCGCTTTTTCTTCGGCTTGTTCTTTATCTAATTTTTCCTGTCTTTTTGCTTTTTCTTTAGCCGCTTCAGCTGCTTCTCTATCAGATCTTTCTTTATCTTCTTTTGCTTTTCTTGCCGCTTCTTTGTCTGCCCGCTCTTTTTCTTCGGCCGCTTTTTTCGCCGCTTCCTTATCAGCTTTCGCTTTTTCTTCCGCGGCTTTTTTTGCAGCTTCTTTGTCGGCCTTCGCTTTTTCTTCTGCTAATTTTTTATCTTCTTTTTCTTTCTCTCTTTTTTGTTCCTTGGTCATGGATTGCGCAAAAGAAGTAGTATGGCTTATCGTTAACAAAGCCACGATGATCAATAGTGTAGATAATAGTTTTTTCATATTTTTTATTTTAAGCGTCGTTAAGGTATTTGATGATTTACTAAAGATAAGAAATGCCTCAATATTTCAACAAACGCATGAAAATAAAAAATCCCACCTATTTTGGTGGGATCGTATTAAAAAGTATTTATTGAATTATACTAGGTAACGGGCAATTGCGTTTCCATCAGCTGTTTCTAGCAATGATTTGCCTACAAGGAACTCATCTACCTTTTGGGCACAATCACGGCCTTCTTTAATTGCCCATACAACCAATGATTGTCCGCGGCGCATATCACCCGCAGCAAATACTTTAGGGATACTTGTCTGATAGCTCTTTTCAGGAGCCCTTACGTTTCCACGTTCGTCTAATTCTATTTCTAATTGTTCGATCAATCCCTGGTGTTGCGGGTGTAAAAAGCCCATTGCTAATAAAGCTAATTCGCATGGGATATCTCTTTCGCTTCCTTTTACTTCTTCAAATTTAGCGGCCCTGCCATCAACCATTGTCCATTCCAGATCAACTAATTTGATCGCTTTTAAATTACCGTTCTCATCACCGATAAATTCTTTTGTTGCTACAGCCCAGCTACGTTCAACACCTTCCTCGTGAGATGAAGTTGTTTTTAATAACATAGGATAAGTAGGCCAAGGCATTTGCATGATACGTTCTGCGGGAGGCTTCGGTAATAATTCAAATTGCGTTACAGTATTTGCTTTATGACGGTTAGAAGTACCAACGCAATCACTACCTGTATCACCACCACCAATTACTACTACATTTTTACCGGTTGCCCAGATATCTTCTTCTTCAATAGGTCTGTTAGCTACTCTTTTATTTTGTTGTTTTAAGAATTCCATTGCATAGTAAACACCTTTTAGGTCTCTACCCGGAATACCTAAATTTCTTGGAATAGTAGAGCCACCCGCTAGCACGATCGCGTGAAATTCACGTGATATATCGCTGATACTAACGTTAACGCCAACGTTTGAATTGCATTTGAAAGTGATACCTTCTTCTTCCATTAATTTTACTCTTCTGTCGATCACCCATTTTTCTAATTTGAAATCAGGGATGCCGTAGCGTAATAAACCTCCCGGTGCATCATCTCTTTCAAATACGGTTACCAAGTGGCCCGCGTAATTTAATTGTGTTGCTGCTGCTAAACCTGCAGGGCCTGATCCTATCACTGCTACTCTTTTACCTGTACGGATGGCCGGTTTTTTTGGCTGAACAAAACCTTTATCAAAAGCTATTTCAATAATATGCCTTTCAATTTCTTCGATGGTGATTGCCGGTTGGTTGATACCTAGTACGCATGCTGTTTCGCAAGGTGCAGGACAAATTCTTCCGGTGAATTCAGGAAAATTATTAGTTGAATCTAATATCTCGTATGCTTCTTTCCAGCTTTTGCGGTAGACTGCATCGTTGAATTCAGGTATCACATTTCCTAACGGACAACCACTATGACAAAAAGGAACACCACAATCCATGCATCTTGCAGATTGCTGATTTAATTTTTCGTCTGTAAAACGATTTACGAATTCGCCGTAATCATTGCGTCTTTCTTCTACCGAACGCTTGGTTGGTAACTCTCTTGTGAATTCTAAAAAGCCTGTTGGTTTACCCATCTTTATTCTTTTTTAGTTCTTTGGTTTTTGATGGAACGCAGATTATCAAGATATTTATGATCCATCATGATCTTTTCATGACGATCATGACAATCTGTGTTCTATTTTATTTTGCGCTAGTTGCGGCAGTCTTTTTTGTTTGTAAAACTTTTTTGTAATCCTTAGGGAATACTTTGATAAAATTCTTTAGCTGATTTTCGAAATCATCTAATACGAATTTCGCCACCGTACTCTTGGTGAAGTTATAATGATTGTTGATCAACTCATACAACTCATTTTTATCATCATCACCGATCGGATCAAGGTCAACCATTTCTTTATTGCACAAGGTTTCAAAGTTTCCTTTTGTATCGTAGATGTAAGCGATACCACCGCTCATACCCGCAGCGAAGTTTCTGCCCGTTGTGCCGAGTATTACTACTTTACCACCAGTCATGTATTCGCAACCGTGATCACCAACGCCTTCTACTACCGCTGTAGCGCCTGAGTTACGCACTGCAAAACGTTCACCTGCTTTACCTCTGATATAGGATTCACCGGAGGTAGCGCCATAGAATGCTACGTTACCGATGATGATATTATCTTCAGGAACAAATGTTGCGTTGTGAGATGGATACACAATTAATTTAGCGCCGCTTAAGCCTTTACCAAAATAATCGTTGGCATCACCTTCTAATTCAAGTGTTACACCTTTTGTGTTGAAAGCGCCAAAGCTTTGTCCGGCTGTACCTTTTAATTTTAAATGGATCGTATCATCTGGTAAACCTGCGCCTTTGTATTTTTTAGATATTTCATTCGATAAGATCGTACCGATAGTTCTATCTAAATTAATTACATCAAAAGATGCTTTTACTTTTAGTCCGCTATCCAATGCCGGTTTTGCTGCAGTCAATAATTTCCAATCCAATACTTTTTCCATTTCATGATCTTGCAGCTCTGTGTTATAAATAGAACAGCTTGGTTCTGCAGGATCTCTGTATAATACCGGAGAAAGATCTAATTTTTTATATTTCCAATGAGTGATATTCTCTCTCATTTCTAATATATCTGCTTGTCCAACCATTTCATTGATTGTTCTGAAACCTAATTCAGCCATGATCTCTCTTAATTCTTCTGTCAAGAATTTAAATAGATTCACTACATGATCAGGGTTGCCGGAGAAGCGTGCACGCAATTCAGGGTCTTGTGTTGCTACACCAACCGGACAAGTATTCAGGTGACATTTACGCATCATGATACAACCTTCAACAACCAATGCTGCTGTTGCAACGCCCCATTCTTCAGCGCCTAATAAAGTTGCTATCGCGATATCACGTCCTGTTTTTAATTGTCCGTCTGTTTGTAAAACAACACGGCTGCGTAAACCATTTTTTACTAAGGTCTGTTGAGCTTCAGCCAGACCAAGTTCCCATGGTAAGCCTGCGTGTTTGATAGAGCTGATAGGAGATGCACCTGTACCGCCATCAAAACCAGCTACTAATACAACATCTGCTTTTGCTTTTGCAACACCAGCTGCAATGGTTCCAACACCTGCTTTAGAAACAAGCTTAACATTTATTCTTGCTGCGCGATTGGCATTTTTTAAATCGAATATCAATTGAGCCAGATCTTCAATAGAATAAATATCATGATGCGGAGGAGGAGAGATCAAACCTACACCAGGTGTTGCATGTCTTGTTTTTCCTATCCAGTCATCCACTTTATGTCCGGGAAGCTGACCGCCTTCACCCGGTTTAGCGCCCTGCGCCATTTTGATCTGTATTTCATCTGCTTCAGTCAGGTAATAACTTGTCACACCAAACCTTGCAGAAGCAACTTGTTTGATGGCACTGCGCATTGAATCACCGTTCGCCATTTTCTCAAAACGTATCTCATCTTCACCACCTTCACCAGTATTGCTCTTGCCGCCAAGACGGTTCATGGCAACTGCCAATGTACTGTGTGCCTCATGCGAGATAGAGCCAAAGCTCATGGCACCTGTAGCAAAACGTTTGTAAATATTTTCTGCCGGTTCAACCTCTTCGATCGGAATTGGTGTGCGGTTGTGTTTGAACTGGAACAAGCTTCTTAATGTCATAGCTTTTTCGCCCTGATCATTTACCAGCTTAGAGTATTTTTTAAATGTTGGATAATCATTCAGTCTTGTTGAATATTGTAATAAATGGATCGTTTGCGGGTTAAACAAATGCGCTTCACCTTTACGTTTCCATTGATACAATCCACCAACAGGTAAACGATCAACCGGTATATCTTTTTTGCTGAATGCAAAACTATGTTTCGCTAAATTTTCTTTTGCTATTTCATCAAGGCCCATTCCTTCTATGCGGGAAACAGCGCCGGTGAAATATTTATCAACCACGGTTTTATTTAAACCGATGATCTCAAATATTTGTGCACCCTGGTATGATTGCAATGTTGAGATACCCATTTTTGAGAATACTTTCAACAAGCCATCATTCACGGCTTTGATATAATTTTTCTTTAGATAATCAACATCCAGGTCGGTTTCTAATCTACCTGTCAATTTCATATCGCGGATAGTAGACAATGCTAAATAAGGATTGATAGCTGTTGCGCCAAAGCCTAACAAACATGCGAAGTGATGTACTTCCCAAACGTCGCCGGCTTCTACTAAAATTCCAACGTGCCCGCGAACACCTTTACGGATCAGGTGATGATGAATTGCAGCTGTTGCTAATAAAGATGGAATTGGAGCATGTTCAGAATCGATCGCTCTATCTGTTAATACAATTACTTTAAATCCGTCTTCAACAGCATCTACTGCATAACGACAAATTCTTTCTAATCCTTTTTGCAAAGAATCAGGTTTGCCATCTGCTCTGTAGTACATCTGTAAAGTCTTGGCCTGGAATACACCGGTGTCAATACTCCTGATCTTTTCTAATTCGTAATTAGATAGCACAGGATGTTTTAATGCTACAGTATGACAGCTTAAAGGATCTTCCAATAATATATTGGCGTTATTGCCCATGAAGGTTGCCAGAGACATCACCAATCTTTCACGAATAGGATCGATAGGAGGGTTGGTTACCTGAGCAAACAATTGTTTGAAATAAGAACTTAAATGCTGCGGCTGATCGCTCAATATTGCCAAAGGAACATCGGTGCCCATTGAACCAATTGGTTCTTTGCCTTCCAATGCCATTGGTGCAATTAATGTATCTAAATCTTCAGTTGAATAACCGAAAGCTTTTTGATATTTAAATATCTGATCATGTTCCAAATGAGTAAACATAATACGAGGCTCAGGTAATTCTTCTAAACGTATTTTATATTTATTTAACCAGTCGCCGTAAGGTTGTTGCGAACAGATCGTTTTCTTTAATTCTTCATCGCTGATAATTCTACCTTGTTCCATATCAACCACGAACATTTTGCCCGGTTGTAAACGGCCATTTTCTTTTACTAGTGCAGGATCGATTGGTAATGCGCCACTTTCAGAAGCCATGATCACTCTGTCATCTTTGGTAACACAATATCTTGACGGACGCAAACCATTTCTATCAAGCGTAGCACCGATAATTTTTCCATCTGTAAAAGAGATAGAAGCCGGTCCATCCCAAGGTTCCATGATAGAAGCATGGTATTCGTAAAATGCTTTTTTAACAGGGTCCATTTTATCATCACCATCCCATGCTTCAGGAATCAACATCATCATTACATGTGGTAATGAACGGCCCGTCATGGTTAATAATTCAACGGTATTATCTAAACAAGCAGAATCGGATTGTTTGCCTGAAACGATCGGTAATAACATTTCCATTTCTTCTTTAGAAAAGAATGGAGAAGTAAAACCTTTTTCACCAGCTTTTAACCAGTTTAAATTTCCTTGTAAAGTATTGATCTCTCCATTGTGTGCGATATAACGGAACGGCTGCGCCAATTTCCAAGAAGGAAAAGTATTGGTAGCAAAACGAGAATGCACCAAACCAAAGGCAGAGACAACTCTTTTGTTAGTTAGATCAGAAAAATAACCACGCACCTGCGTACTCATTAACTGGCCCTTATAAACCAAAGTTTTATGTGATAAAGAAGCGATATAAAACCCTATCTCATCTTTTTTAGTAGTATTAGTTATGATATGGCTAGCCGCATTGCGTAACACAAATAATTTGCGTTCGAAGACTTCGGGAGACATATTATCCGGACAAGCGACAAACACATGTTCCATAACAGGCTCTACGGATAAAGCTGTATGGCCGATGCCATCTTTATTTACAGGCACAGGGCGATAACCCAATACTTCCATGCCTAATTTTTCAGCAGTTCTGTAAAAGATCTCTTTGCATTCGTTTATTAATTGTTGATCTTTTGGAAAGAATACAACGCCTACACCATATTTACCGCATTCCGGTAAATGAAAACCAAGCCTAACACCTTCGTCAAAGAAAAATTCGTGTGGAATTTGAATGAATATACCGGCACCATCACCTGAGTTCTTCTCACAACCACATGCACCGCGGTGCTCCATGTTTTCCAGGATAGTTAATGCATCAGAAATGTTCTGGTGCGACTTATTCCCTTTGATATGTGCAACGAAGCCAATACCACAAGAATCATGTTCAAAGTCGGGGGAATACAAACCGGTGTTACTATTACTAACCATAATTATTATTTAATCAATAATGATGAAAAAATTATTCGTTTAGCAGCAACCGTAGTGAAAAGACAATCAAGCAAATTTATTTAAAATTTGTCAAGAATCCAATAGCTGTAGAAAAAACTCCACACTAAACCAGATACCCAAAAACATTGTCATTTTGACTAAGCGCTGTGTAATTAATTTGGTATTTATTTAGATTTTGAAGCAAAACTTCATAATCTTCTTTAGATTTTAATTCAATTCCTACCAATGCAGGTCCTGTTTCTTTATTATGCTTTTGCATGTACTCAAAACGGGTGATATCATCGTTTGGTCCAAGTACATGATTTACAAACTCTTTCAACGCACCCGGACGTTGTGCAAAGCGAATTAAGAAGTAATGTTTTAAGCCTTCATATTGTAAAGACCTTTCTTTTATTTCCTGCATTCTGTCAATGTCATTATTGCCGCCGCTTAAAACGCAGACTACCGTTTTATCTTTTATCTGGTCTGCATAATCATTCAGCACTGCGATCGACAAAGCACCTGCGGGCTCAGCAACGATAGCATCTTCATTGTATAATTTCAAGATCGTTGTACAGATCTTTCCTTCTGCAACCAATTTAACTTCAGTTAGCACATCTTTGCAAATAGCATACGTTAATTCACCCACTCTTTTTACAGAGGCACCATCAACAAAACGGTCAACAGTTTCTAATGTAACAGGATGGCCTGCTTTAAATGCTGCTAACATGGATGGAGCGCCTTCTGGTTCAACACCAATTATTTTTGTTTGTGGTGAAAATGTTTTGAAATAAGAACCGACACCTGCAGCTAAACCTCCTCCGCCAATTGGCAAAAACAAATAATCTATTTGTGGCTGATCTTCTAATATTTCAACACCTACCGTTCCTTGTCCTTCGATGATCTTATAATCATCAAAAGGATGGATAAAGGTCATACTATGTTCAGCCGTATATTGTTTTGCGGCGATCGCGCAATCATCAAATGTATCACCGACCAATTTTATTTCGATGAATTGCTCACCAAACATTTTTGTCTGTGTGATTTTTTGATTTGGCGTTATCACCGGCATAAACACTACACCTTTTACATTTAATTTTTTACAGCTATAAGCGAAACCCTGTGCATGGTTACCGGCACTTGCACATACAACACCACGTTGCAATTGATCCTGCGGCAGACTACTCATCAGGTTATAAGCGCCGCGTAATTTATACGAGCGTACCACCTGAAGGTCTTCTCTTTTTAAATACACATTACATTGGTATTTTCTCGACAAGCTATGACTGAATTCCAGTGGCGTTCTTGTAGCCACGTTCTTCAATCTTGCCGCTGCTGCTTTAAAATCCAACATTTGTGTTGTATGTGTTGTTGTGTCCATTTTTATTTTATGCTACTGTGCTGATAGATTTCATGTCGGTCATTGCCTTTCTTAATACAGCACCAACTTTTTCAATTTGATGACCGCGTAATTTTTCGTTTACGATGATGATCTCTCTGTTATTTACGCCGTTGTCTTTCCCTGCGTTATAATTTTTACCGATGATATCAGTTTCAACTGTCTTCATAAATTCAGCTAATAAAGGAACACATGCGTGGTTAAATAAATAACAACCGTATTCTGCTGTATCAGAGATAACGCGGTTCATTTCGAATAACTTTTTACGGGCGATCGTGTTAGCGATCAATGGTGTTTCGTGTAATGATTCGTAATAAGCAGATTCTGCTTTGATACCAGCATCAACCATTGTTTCAAAAGCTAGTTCTACACCGGCTCTAACCATTGCCACCATTAATAAACCATTATCGAAAAATTCCTGTTCAGAAATTTTTACATCTCCAGCAGGTGTTTTTTCAAAAGCTGTTTCACCAGTTTCCGCTCTCCATTTCAATAAGTTCTTATCATCATTTGCCCAATCCGCCATCATTGTTTTAGAGAATTCGCCGCTCATGATATCATCCTGATGTTTTTGGAACAATGGACGCATGATCACTTTTAATTCATCGGCCAATTCAAATGCTTTTATTTTAGCAGGATTAGATAATCTATCTAACATAGCAGTGATACCACCTTGCTTTAACGCTTCGGTAATTACTTCCCAACCGTATTGAATCAATTTAGACGCATACCCTTTATCTATTTGTTTTTCCACCATTTTGTTGAAGCAAAGAATAGAACCTGTTTGTAACAAACCACAAAGAATAGTTTGTTCGCCCATCAGATCAGATTTAACTTCTGCAACAAAAGAAGATTTTAAAACACCCGCTCTATGACCGCCTGTACCAGCGGCATAGGCTTTTGCCCACATCCAGCCTTTTTGTTCAGGATCATTTTCAGGATGTACCGCGATCAATGTTGGAACACCAAAGCCACGTACATATTCCGCACGAACTTCAGACCCCGGACATTTAGGTGCCACCATGATAACAGTAATATCTTTACGGATCTGCATACCTTCTTCAACGATATTAAAACCATGAGAATAAGACAATACGGCGCCTTTCTTTATCAACGGCATAATGGCTGTTATAACACTTGTATGTTGTTTATCAGGAGTGAGGTTGATCACTAAGTCTGCAGTAGGAATTAATTCTTCATACGTACCTACTTTAAAACCGTTCTCAGTTGCGTTTTTCCAAGATTGACGTTTTTCAGCAATTGCTTCTTTACGTAATGTATAAGATACATCAAGACCAGAATCTCTTAAATTTAATCCCTGATTTAATCCTTGTGCACCAGCACCAACGATTACTATTTTTTTACCTTTCAATGCAGTTACGCCGTCTGAAAAGTTGCTGCTGTTCATAAACTCACATACACCTAACTGGTTAAGTTTTTCTCTTAAGGGAAGGGTGTTAAAATAATTGGCCATTGTTTGTTGTTGTTTTGAATTATTAGAATTGTTGAATTGATTTATTATTGAATTGTTATTTACTTTTTACATTGTAAAAACCTCATCCTGCTTATTCAGAAATTCGTTTTCTTTTACGTCTTCACTAGGCGCTGCTTTTTCAAACTCTTTTAATTTTTCGTAGAAGCCCAAACTTGTTTTGATGATCGCGATCCTTGCACTGCGTACAAATTCAATTAAGCCATATTGGCCCAGAACCTGCAACAGCTTATCGGTTTCTGCGCGATGCCCCGTTGTTTCAAAAACGGTAAAATCTTTTCTGATCGCGATGGTTCTTGCGCCGCATTCACGTAACAATCTTTCCACTTTTACTTTCTCGGTGATCATATCTGTTGATACTTTGTACAAAGCCATTTCTTGCCAAACAATTTCATCTTCGGTATTGAAATAAGCTTTTAATACTTCCACTTGTTTTTCAATCTGGCGACAAACCTTTCTTACAACTTCTTCGGTTTCAACTACCAAAATAGTAAAGCGGTGTATGCCTTCAATTTCTGAAGGAGATGTATTTAAACTATCGATATTAATTTTTCTGCGAGAAAAAATAATAGCGATACGGTTCAGTAAACCGATCTGGTTTTCCGTATACACTGTTATGGTGAATTCCTTTTTCATAATTTTTATTTATTGTACTAATTTTTTAAGCGCCATCGCATAACCCAAATGAAGGGTTTCATGTGTTGACACATACTTTATTGCATCCGTAATATCATTTAACCTAACACCAAAACCGGTAGTGTAAGGTTGAAAATTATTAAAGACATTACTTCTGAAATCCGTTTCTAATTCATCTACTGTATCCAACGCGTGTTGTTTCAAAAAATCTATTTCCTGCTGTGATACAGATACATGCGGTTTGGTTCCTTTTGCATATCGTTGGATATATTCAGTACCCAACTTCATGTGCACATTTGATAATTGGTAACAAAGCACTTGTTGTGTTGCGATAATATGGCCGAAATTCCAGATAATATTATTATTGAAATTAGACGGCACCTTATTCAATGCATCGATCGACAGATCGTGCATCAGGTTCAGGAACCGGATCCTTGTTTCTTTAATTATTTCTGTACTCTTTTCCATCTATTATTATTTCAATCTTATTTCAGCAACGCTACAGCCTTGTGGCACCATCGGAAATACATTGTTTTCTTTACCAACCATTACTTCTAACAAATAAGCACCATCATGATCCAACATTGTTTTCAATGCTTCTCTCAGGTTAGCTCTTTCGGTTACTTTTTGCCCTGGTATTTTATATCCTTTTGCAACCATTACATAATCAGGGCTCGCGATATCAACGAATGAATAACGCTTATCATGAAATAACTGTTGCCACTGGCGAACCATTCCTAAGAACTCATTATTCAGTATCAATATTTTTACATTCACTTCACATTGCATAATGGTACCTAATTCCTGTATGGTCATCTGTACACCACCATCACCGATGATCGCAACTACGGTTCTTTTTGGAGCGCCATATTTGGCACCGATCGCTGCCGGTAATGCAAATCCCATTGTACCGGCTCCGCCAGATGTGATATTGCTTTTTGTTTCATTGAATTTTGCATAACGGCAAGCTACCATTTGGTGCTGGCCAACATCTGTTACAATGATGGCATCACCTTTTGTTAGCTCATTCAAAAATTTCATTACTTCACCCATCGTCATCTTATCACTTGCAGGAGGATTCAGTTCATCCTGGATGACAGCTTCCACTTCTTTCTTAGTGAAGTCATGGAATTTATTTAACCAGTCAGTATGTTTTTTTGATTCTATTAATTTAGTCAGCATCGGCAATGTTTCTTTACAATCGCCCCAAACAGGTACTGCTGCTTTTACATTTTTATCTATCTCCGCAGGATCGATATCTAAATGGATAACCTGTGCTTGTTTAGCATATTTATCCAAACGGCCCGTAACACGATCATCGAACCGCATACCCACTGCGATCAATACATCACATTCATTCGTTAAAACATTTGGTCCGTAATTACCATGCATACCCAGCATCCCAACATTTTGCGGATGATCGGTTTCTAACGCACTTAAACCCAATATTGTCCATGCGGCAGGCAAGCCACCTTTTTCAATGAAGGCTTTAAATTCTTTTTCTGCTTTACCCAATATTACACCCTGACCAAAAATTACAAATGGTTTTTTTGCTTCATTAATCAGCTTCGCTGCCTGCTCAACATACTCTTTGCGAACAAGCGGCTTTGGGCGATAGCTGCGGATATGTTCACATTTTTTATATCCCTGGTAATCGAATTTTTGTAACTGAGCATTCTTGGTAATATCTATTAATACAGGACCCGGACGACCAGTCTCTGCGATATAAAACGCTTTCGCTAATACAGCAGGAATTTCTGTTGCATCAGTAACCTGGTAGTTCCATTTTGTAACCGGTGTAGTGATATTAATTACATCTACTTCCTGGAAAGCATCCGTACCTAATAAATGTGCAAATACCTGTCCTGTGATACAAACCAATGGCGTACTATCGATCATCGCATCAGCTAAACCCGTAACTAAATTTGTTGCGCCCGGTCCGCTTGTTGCAAACACAACGCCTACTTTACCCGAAGCACGTGCATAACCCTGGCCAGCATGTATACCACCTTGTTCATGACGAACAAGAATATGTTTTAAATGATCGTTGTAATCGTATAAAGCATCGTAGATAGGCATGATAGCGCCACCCGGATATCCAAATATTGTGTCAACGCCTTCGGCGATGAATGCTTCCAATACAGCTTGTGCACCAGTTAATTCACCTACCTGTCCTTTTTTAAAAGGAAAATCAGTTGATGGTAATGTTTTACCTGCGGCATCTGTTTTAACAGCTGACTTCAAATCTTTATTTTCAATAATTGTAGTACTCATAATTTCTTTTTTAATGTTCAGTGATAGATTTAATCTTCATCCGTAACACACCCTTCTGCGGCTGTTTTTACCAGCTTAGCATATTTATATAGAACGCCGTTAGTTGCTTTTAAAGCAGGTTGTTTCCAGCTCTTTTTTCTTTCGGCGATAATTTCTTCACTAACTTTTAATACCAGTTTATTATTTACAGCATCAATTTCAATGATATCGTTATCTTCTACAAAAGCAATCAAACCACCGTTGAAAGCTTCAGGTGTGATATGACCGACGACGAAGCCGTGCGTTCCACCACTAAACCTTCCATCTGTGATCAAGGCAACAGTTTTACCTAAACCTGCTCCGATGATAGCGCCGGTTGGTTTCAACATTTCAGGCATGCCCGGCGCACCACGAGGACCAATGTACCTGATCACTACAACATCACCCGGATGAACTTTACCGCTTTGTATTCCTGCGATCAGGTCTTTTTCGCCGTTGAATACTCTTGCAGTTCCTTCAAAACGTTCGCCTTCTTTACCGGTAATTTTTGCAACGCTTCCGCCTTCTGCTAAGTTTCCGTATAATATTTGTAAATGCCCTGTTGCTTTTAACGGCGTTTCCAAAGGCATCACTATTTTTTGTTCGTCGAAGTTTAAGTTGGGTATGTCTTTCAAATTTTCTGCAACTGTTTTGCCGGTTACGGTCAAACAATCACCATGTAATAAACCTTTGCTCAATAAATATTTCATTACTGAAGGAACACCACCAACCTTATGCAAATCTTCCATTAAGTATTTACCCGATGGTTTAAAATCCGCTAACATCGGAACCCTGTCACTGATCTTTTGGAAATCATCTTGTGTTAAAGGAACACCAACACTTTTTGCTATCGCGATAAAGTGCAATACTGCATTGGTGCTTCCACCCAAAACCATCACAACGGTCATTGCATTTTCAAATGCTTTTTTTGTCATGATATCTTTTGGTTTGATATCTTTTTCTAATAATATTTTTATTGCTTTACCAACGGCTTCACATTCATCTTGTTTTTCTTTACTTAAAGCCGGGTTGCTTGATGAATAAGGTAAACTCATACCCAATGCTTCAATCGAAGCAGCCATGGTGTTAGCTGTATACATTCCACCACAAGCTCCCGCACCCGGACAAGCATGTTCAACAATACCTCTAAAATCAGTTTCGCTTAAATTGCCTGCGATCTTTTGTCCTAATGCTTCAAAGGCAGAAACGATGTTAAGGTCTTCTCCTTTATAATGTCCTGGCGCAATAGTACCACCATACAACATAATAGAAGGACGATTTAATCTGCCCATTGCCATGATAGAACCAGGCATATTTTTATCACAACCAGGGATCGTGATCAAGGCATCATAATATTGTGCGCCTGCATTTGTTTCAATGCTATCGGCAATTACATCTCTACTTACCAAACTATAACGCATACCATCGGTACCCATGCTAATGCCGTCGCTTACACCGATCGTATAAAAACGAAGGCCTAATAATCCATTATCATTTACACTTTTTCTAACTGTCGTTGATAGATCGTTCAGGTGCATATTACAAGGGTTACCATCCCAGCCCATACTCGCAATACCTACTTGCGCTTTCTTGAAATCTTCTTCCTTAAATCCGATCGCATAATACATTGCCTGAGCTGCCGGTTGTGTGGCATCTTGTGTTAAAGTCTTACTGTATTTGTTAAGTTCCATTACTGTTTTTTTCTATTTTTATTTGTTTAGCTTTTGTACTACTATTTAACTTCAGTGGCGTCGCACGTTTCGCCTTTTTGTTTTCTATTAAGCTTTCTTTTATTTTACTTTTTGTCATTCTGAGCGAGCGAAGAATTTAATCTTTAGTCAATTATTCTATTAGTGTAGAATAAGATGCTTCGTACCTCAGCATGACAAAAACCCGCCTAAAACAAAAAGCCCGTCTCTTTTTGGAGGCGGGCTTTTTTATAATTAAGTTTTTATACTACATATAAATTCCTCCTCCAGAGATAGGTATAATAATGACAACGACAACAATGATAATTGCTGCTATGTTTGTTATGCCATTAAGTATATTGCCTTTCAACATGTGGAAGAGTTGTAAAACAAATATACTACTATCTATTAAAAAAACAAAGAACTTTTTTATTGCGATATGGGATTTCTGATTGCTGATTTTTGTTGATTCAAATCCTATATCCGAAATCAGCAATCAGAAATTGTATTTATATGATCGTTGATTTTCTCAACTCGATGTTTTCTTTATTTACATCACCCGTAATTCTACCACTTACAAATTCAGTAATCAATTCACCGACTGTAGAAGTGAAGTAGAAATTAACCGGATCTATATCTTTTGTTACAAATAAATT
>JABDBG010000002.1 GCA_013288745.1 Bacteroidota bacterium | reverse complement strand
CGGGCAGTACTGTTTTTAAATCTTCCGATCCTAAAGAGACCATTGCAAAATTAAAAAGCTTTTAATAAAGACTTTCACCATCTTCATCTAATTTTTGAAAGGCATAGAACATACAGCTTACATGTAAGGCCTGGTCAAACTCATTATTTTGCAGCATTAACCGTACTTTTTCCAGCGGCAACAAAATAATCTCTATTTCTTCGTTGGCATCTAAATTCTGAGCAGCTACTTTTTTACCTCCTGTTGCTAAAAACAGATCGGTATAATTATTTAAGATGCCGGGGTTAGCGGCAACCTCCCCTACATGTTCTATCGTTGTAAATGCATAGCCTGTTTCTTCCATTAATTCTCTTGCAATTCCTTTGACGATATCTTCCCCTTCTTCAACAAAGCCACCAGGTATCTCCAATATTATTTTTTCGATCGGATGACGGTATTGTTTTGTCATTATTACTTCGCCATTTTCTGTTATGGCTAATGCGCAGGCTGAGCGAGGTAGTTCCACTACGTAATATGATTCAACGATCTTGCCACCTGGCATTTCGCATCTGTCTTTGCGGGCAGTAAAATATTGAAAGCGGGCTATGTATTCTGAGGAAAGTTTTTTCCAGTTCATTATATGTTATTAATTATCTGAACCATTTGATTGAAATTGATTAATAGTTTAAGTAGTGTGTAAAAATCAATTTCAATCAAATGGCTCAGACAAATTACCAATTCATTCTTTCACGTAACCTTGTTACATGTGCCGTATGGTGTTTACTGTGCCATGCATACGAACCAAGTAAATACCAAATGGTCATTTCTTTTTTTGCCTCAGGATGAAAAATAGTTCTGTTCCATTCATCGCCTTTAATATTCTTTATTACTTCTACCCACCTTGTATGCAATGCGTGCAACAAAGTCAGTGATAGATTAACGGGTAGATTTTTTGTATCGCTCATCTCTGCCCATAAAGCTTCGTCATACGGTTTTATGGTTGGGTTATTTTCAGTTAACCCTAATTTAAAACGGATGTAAGCATTCATGTGGCTGTCAGCAACATGGTGTATCAATTGCTTCACTGTCCAGCCTTCGGGACGATAAGGTGTATTGATCTGTGCTTCATCTAAATTCAATATTGAATTTTCGAGGTCTTGCGGAAGAAATTGTATATCCCTGATCCATTCCTGTAATTGCTTATCAGAAAACGGCTGAGGCACATATTTGCCTATTGGATATTTTAAATCTTCCGTCATACAGCTATGATCTATTTTTTAACAGGTTTTGTTGCCGGAGTTGTTGGGGCGGCTGCAGTAACAGCCGGTTTGATCGCTATTAATTCCATTTGGAATATTAAAGCAGAACCGCCGGGAATTTGACCGCCAGCACCTCTGTCACCATAAGCAAGATCGCTTGGGATATAAACTTTAAACTCGTCGCCCACATGCATTAATTGCAAAATTTCTGTCCACCCTTTAATAACGCCACCTACGGGTATAGTTAATGGTTCACCTCTTTTGTATGAATTATCAAATTCAGTTCCATCGATCAAAGTACCGGCGTAATTGGCTACTACCGTATCTTGTGTTGTTGGAGATATTTTAGTGGTGTCAGATTTTCTTAGTATTTCATACTGTAAGCCATCAGGTAAAGTTATTACTCCTGCGCGTTTGCTGTTAGCATCTAAAAAGGCCTGGTTCTTTGCTTTTACTTCGCTAACTTTTTGCTGAGCTTCTGCTTGTTGTTTTTGGTGATATGCCTGAGAATAAGTTTGTAATACTTCTTGTAATTGCAAAGAATCAAGTAATGTTTTTCTATTCTTTATTGCATCATCCATTCCTTTTTTCACAAGTTCTGTATTGATGCTGCCAAGGTCTTGGCGTTTGAAATTCTCTCCGATATTATTACCGATCGCATACGACAATGAATCGTTTGAATTTTTAAAAGGGCCAACAGTGGTTCCTTGTGGAGCTGATACCACTTTCATTTTGGTTGTTTTCTTAGGCGCAACTTGTGCATGAGCTACGGTACTTGTGATTGCGACCATTATAGTTGCAAAAAGAATCTTTGTCATTTTTTAGTTTTAATTGGTGTGATGGTATAAAAATTTATTCGTCTCTCATTTCTTTTCCTGTAAGATGAATGAATACATCTTCAAGATTAGCTGATTTTACTTGTTTGGGCCTTTCGAAGCCCGTAGCAACCAGGTCATCGATCATTTTATCAGGCGAAGCCAAAGCAATTACTTTTCCTTCATCCATGATCGCGATACGGTCGCATAATTGTTCCGCCTCATCCATGTAATGGGTGGTAATGATAACGGTTGTTCCTTCGCTTCTTATCTTTTTTACCAGATCCCATAAATTTCTGCGGGCCTGAGGATCCAAACCTGTGGTTGGTTCATCTAAAAAAATCACCCTTGGTTTATTGATCAAGGTTGTGGCAATAGAGAAACGTTGTTTCTGTCCGCCACTCATTTCCTTAAATTTATTTTTCGCTTTATCCTCCAGGTTTACCAATTTCAATAGCGCCATCGGATCAACTTTTTCATTGTATAAACCTGCAAAAAGATTGATCAGCTCTACCAAATTTAATCCCGGGTAAAAACCTGATGTTTGTAACTGAACGCCGATTATCTTTTTAATGCTATCGGGAGCTTTGTCAAGATCAAGTCCGTCAACCATTACCTGGCCGCTTGTTTTTTCACGGAGTGTTTCTATAATTTCCAGCGTGGTTGATTTACCTGCGCCATTGGGCCCCAATAAACCAAATATTTCGCCTTCATATACATCGAAAGATATACCCTTTACTGCTTCAAAAGAACCGTAATTCTTTTTTAGATCCTTCACCGAAATAATTGTTTTTTGCATAGCCAATCTGCCTAATAGCAGAGCAATTTAAGTAAAAAAATATCTTTTCAAATATTTGTCATTTGCCGTTCTCAAAATAGCATTTTAAATACTTGCTATAATTAGCTAAGAATTACGACTTTTGCAAATTATTTGAGAGGGCTAAATTAAACGAATTAACTCAATCAACCCAAATAACAAGTAGTACAGATGAAGGTTTTTAAATTTGGCGGCGCCAGTATTAACAGTATCGAAAGGATAAAAAATGCAGGTAAAATAATTGAATCGTTCAAAGGCGATGATATTTTAATAATAATATCTGCCATCGGCAAAACCACCAACGCTTTGGAGCAGGTGGCCGAATCTTTTTTTGCCGGCAATAAAGAGGAAGCTCTTGATTTTTTTACCGAGATAAAGCTGGAACATTTAACACTTGTAGAAAAATTAGGATTGAAAAAAGTAGCTACTTTAAGTGATCTTTTTACTGAAGTAGAATGGTTATTGCATGATAAACCTGTAAGGGATTATGATTACTATTATGACCAGATAGTTTGTTGCGGTGAATTATTGAGTACCGCTATTATCAGCGACTATTTTAATTCAGTCCATATTAAAAATACCTGGGTTGATGTAAGAGATATATTTAGTACCGATGATAATTTTAGAGAAGCAACGATCGATTGGAAAGTGACAGAACATAAAGTTAAAAAAAATATCTTGCCACTTTTCTCTAAAGAAAAAATAGTTATTACGCAAGGATTTATTGGCGCAACAGATGAAAATGAAAGCACTACTTTAGGCCGAGAAGGAAGCGATTATTCCGCCGCCATTTTTGCAAATATGCTGAATGCAGAAAGTCAGACAATATGGAAAGATGTAGATGGTGTTTTTAATGCCGATCCCAAAAAATTTCCTGATGCAACAATCATTAACGAGTTAAGTTATGGCGAAGTGATCGAGATGGCTTATTATGGTGCACAGGTGATACATCCTAAAACGATCAAACCGATTGAGAATAAAAATATTCCCCTGCATGTACGTTGTTTTTTAAAACCCGAACTAACGGGAACGATCATTAGTAAAAAAGCGGTACAGGGCTTACCTCCTATTATTGTTGTAAAAGAAAAACAGGTGTTGATGGAGCTTCGCTCGAAAGATTTTTCTTTTGTGGAAGAAAAACCTGTTGGTAAACTGTACGAATTATTCGAAACTATAAAGATCAGGCCCAACCTGTCTCAGAACGGCGCCATTAGTATTTTGTATTGTTTGGACGATAAGCCCGAGAAAATTGAAAAGCTGGCACTGTCAGCAGGCGAGATGTTTGATGTGCAGTTAGAAAAACATTTGACGCTTTTAACGGTAAGACATTTTACAGATGCGGTTATACAAGAATTGACCAAAGGAAAAATAAAATTATTGAGCCAGCAGAATAGAGATACTATTCAGATAGTGATGAAGGATTCGAAATAATCACAGCAATATTACTATTCAGGTCTGTCTTTACGTTGCGGACCAACATCTCCATTATCATCTTTAGGTTGTGGCTTAGCGTTAGGGAACTTTCCTCTTTTATAAATGATCAATCCATTTAAAAAATTTCTTAAGAGCTGATCGCCTGCTTCCATATAACCCGGCTGGTCTTCGTTTCTAAAAATATCTCCTAAAGCGCCTTTACTGATCTCAAAATCTGCTAAAGCTAATATTTGTATGATGTCTTCTGTATGTAAAGAGAGCGCTACGCGCAATTTTTTAAGTATGTCGTTATTTGTTAACATGACTGTTCTGATTTTTTATAAATTATTGATAGTTAAAAGTAACACTATTGTTGCATTTTTATTTATCTTTCCATTCTATCCAATACCACGAAAAACTTTATTTATGCACCCTAAACCCTACAACGTAATATTAGTAGACGATCATGTCCTCTTGCGAGATGCCCTTGCTTCCCTTATTAATACTTTTGATGACTGCCATGTAATGAATGTAGCCGGCAACGGTAAAGAATTAGTGCATGAAATTGAGCATGGCAATGTTCCCTCTATTGTATTGCTTGATCTTAACATGCCCGAGATGGACGGTTATGATACGGCTAAATGGTTGCATGATAAGTATCCTCAAATTGGTGTGCTGATATTGACTATGTACGATTCTGAAATTGCGTTGATACGTTTATTACAGCTTGGTGTAAAAGGCTTTTTAAAAAAAGATGTACATCCTGACGAATTGAAATCGGCTATTACTGCTGTTGCCAATGGCGAGTATCATTATTCCCATGGTGTGACAGGTAAACTGGCTACCTTATTTCAGATCAATCATGCTAATAATTCTTCCTTAGACAAATCGATATTAAATGGTATTGAAATTGAATTTTTGAAATTAGCCAGTACAGATATGACCTATAAAGAGATCGCTGATATTATGAAGCTAACGCCACGCATGATCGATAATCACCGGGATTCTCTTTTTATTAAACTGAATGTAAAAAGCAGGGTTGGCTTAGCTATCTACGCAATAAAAAATGGCATTGTAACTTTTTAGAAAAGCCCGAATAAGGTAGAATCTATTTGAGAAATGATCTGTCCTAAATGTTCTTCGTTCTCTGCAAACTTATTGGTGTTGGCATCGATGATCAATAACGGTCCTTCTTTATAATTTTCTATCCAGTTATTATAATAATCATTCAGCTTTTTTAAATAATCAAGGCGAATATTTTCTTCATATTCTCTCCCACGCTTTTGTATCTGCGCTACCAATGTTGGTACCGATGCTTTTAAATAGATCAAAAGATCGGGAGGTTGAACCATCGATTTCAGGGTCTCGAAAAAATTATAATAATTTGTAAAATCGCGTTTGCCCATCAGGCCCATATCGTGCAGGTTTGGTGCAAAGATGTTGGCATCTTCATAGATCGTTCTGTCCTGAATAATTGTTTCTGTTCCTCGCTGAATATCTAATAAATTATTCAACCTGCTGTTCAGGAAATATATCTGCAGGTTAAAACTCCATCGGGGCATATCCTCGTAGAAATCGTTTAAATATGGATTGTGATCCACATCTTCAAATTGAGGTATCCATTTATAATGTTTGCTAAGCAATTCTGTTAACGTAGTTTTACCGGCGCCTATATTTCCGGCTATAGCAATATGCTTAGGTTTTTTTGTCTTTGCCATAATAATTTATAAAGTTCCCGTTTTCAGATGCGTAGGGTATATAGATCAACAGGCGTTCAAATTATACAATATTTTCCGTATTTGGGTTCTGGATTTTTTATTTTTTTAATAATAGTTCAGGCCAATAGCTGTTCTTACAAGTTCCATCGTTGCCCTGGCGCTTTTTCTTGCCTTTTCGGCACCTTGCTCCATTACTTCCTTTAAATATTTCTCGTTCTGCAATATCGCATCTACCTTATTTCTGATGGGAGAAATAAAGTTCACCATATCTTCTCCCAGTTGTTTTTTCATATCACCATAACGAATGGTGCAATTATCGAAATCACCGGCATATTTTTTAATCACATCTTCACTACTCACTAGCTTCATCAATCCAAAAATGTTCTCGATATAATCAGGCTTAGTTGAATTTTTTTCTGTTGGGCCGCCATCTGTTTTTGCCTTCATTACTTTTTTACGGATCATTTCATCGTCATCTGCCAGGTATAAAGTTGCCAGTTGGTTCTCACTCTTACTCATTTTGCCTGTGCCATCAAGGCTAGGTACTTTCACTAATTCTTCATTATAATTAAAGGCAACAGGCTCAGGAAAAACTTCGCCATAGCGGTGGTTGAAACGGTTCACAAAATTCCTCGCCATTTCCAAATGCTGCTCCTGGTCTTTCCCAACGGGAACATATTTTGCGCGGTGCAATACAATATCTGCTGTTTGTAAAACAGGATAGGTTAATAAACCCGCATTAACATTTTCAGGATTCTGGCGAACTTTGTCTTTAAAAGTGGTTGTCTTTTCCAACTCACCTTTATAGGCCATCATATTTAAATACAGGTATAATTCCGATGTTTCGTGCACATGACTCTGGCAATACAAGGCTACTTTATCAGGATCTAATCCACAGGCAATATTTTCTGCCAAAACCCTATGTACATTAGCTTTTAATTCCTTCGTATCGGGATGTGTGGTTAGTGAATGCAGGTCTGCCACCATAAAAAAGCAGTTAAATTCTTCCTGCATGCGTACATAATTGCGAATAGCCCCAAAGTAATTGCCTAAATGCAAAAAACCCGTGGGGCGAATGCCACTCATTACTATTTCTTTTTGACCGCTCATAAGTCCGCGAAGATAATATTTAAGTAGTAAAATCTTACTACTTTTGATCTATGGAAGTAAATGACCAATTAATAGATAAGTTAGCGAGCCTGTCAAGGTTACAATTTAATGCTACAGAAAAAGCCGCTATTAAAAGCGATCTGCAGAATATGATACAGTTCATCGATCAATTAAATGAATTAGACACTACGGGTGTTGAGCCATTATTGCATATGAGTGATAATGTGAATGTTTTAAGAGCAGATGAGGTACAAGGCAGTATAAGCAGAGAGCTGGCGTTAAAGAATGCGCCTATGCATGATGAGCAATTCTTTAAGGTACCTAAGGTAATTAAGAATTAATAATCAGTAATTAATAATTCCTTCAAATTATTGAAGTATTACTATTTAGTACAGACACCATCAACCAAGAAATTATTAATTATCAATTATTAATTAAAAAATGCAGGGCATTATTCATTTAGAAGATATCAACAAAAGTTATTACTTGGGTAAGCAAGAATTGCAGGTATTGAAAGGTATCAATATCGATATTTATAAAAATGAATACGTGGCTTTGATGGGACCAAGCGGTTCGGGAAAATCAACCCTGATGAATATATTGGGTTGTCTCGATTCTCCTACAAGTGGTAAATATATTTTGAATGGAAAAGACGTAAGCGGCATGCCTGATAATGACCTTGCCGAAGTTCGCAATAAAGAGATCGGGTTTGTTTTTCAACAATTTAATTTATTGCCGCGTTTAACTGCTATAGAAAATGTTGCCCTCCCACTTATCTACAGTGGTATTGAAAAGAAAGAAAGACTGGAAAGGGCGATGGAAGTCTTAACTAAAGTTAGGTTAGACGACCGCAGTCATCATAAACCAAATGAATTAAGTGGCGGACAATGCCAGCGAGTTGCCATTGCGAGGGCACTTATCAATAATCCTTCTATTATTTTAGCAGATGAACCAACAGGTAACCTTGATTCTAAAACATCTTACGAAATAATGGATATCCTTACTAAGATACATAATGACGGCAACACTGTTATTTTAGTAACGCATGAAGAAGACATCGCAAATTATGCAAAACGTGTTGTTCGCTTGAAGGATGGAATAATTGCGAGCGATATTATTACAACTAATATGATTGCACAATCATAATTCCTTCTGCTTCTTCAATAATCATTCAGCAACTTATTACTCGTTATTTTTTTGTACGTAGAATATACTACTCGGTTCCCCACAAATCACTTTCATCAATATTTTATAAGTCCTCTCGCGAAATTTATTTTTCTATAAATATGTAAATTATTGATAATCAATTATTTATAAAGATTTTATTTTATATAAAATTTATCAATTCGTGACTAATTTTTTTACAAATTAATTATTGGGCATGTGGTTTGAAAAATACAAAAGAAATAAATCAATAAAAAACTAATAAAAAAAACTAAAAAATCATGTTGAAAATTAAATTAACAAACAGACTTACAAGTATAATTATAGCGGGAGCTTTATTATCTTCTTTATCATTGATCTCTTGCAAAAAAAGCAGTAGTAATTCACAAAATTCAGGCAATGCTAAAACATCAATGGGTACAACCGATGGGGCAATAGATGACGCATCAGTAAGTGGCGTATTTGTAACTATTGCAGATATTAAATTGGATGGGCAAAGCATCAAAGGATTTAATAAAACGACGGTTGATCTAGCAGCATTCAAAAATGGCAATGTTAGAAATATCGGCAATTTCAGTCTTCAAGGAAAATCATACAGCACTATTACGTTTGTGTTGGATTATACTAAAGATTCAAGTGGTGTTGCACCAGGTGCATATGTATTAACTACGGATAATGTAAAACATGCCTTAACAAGTTCTGTTAATACTATTACAGTTGCCAAAAACTTTACTTTAAAAGATACAGCAGCGCTTAATGCACTTGTTGCGGATTTTGATTTACGTAAAATGATCACTCATCCTTTAACAGGAGATACTGCTTCTTTTACTCTTGTTACAGCAGCTGAATTACAAAATTCAGTACGTTTAGTAGATGCAACTGAAAGTGCTAATATTTCAGGTACATTTACAAACACTGTTTATGCTTCAGACACTGTAATCGCTTATATTTATAAAGCAGGAACATATTCTGCTGCTGAATTACAAGGACAAGGTGCTAGCGGTATTAAATTTGCAAATGCTGTTACCAGTTCAGTTGTAACTGCAGGAACTTATAAATTAAGTTATTTAGATAGCGGTATTTACGAAATACATTTTGCAAGCTATAACGATGTTAACCATGATGGTAAGCTTGTGTTGCAAGGTATGTTTACATCAAGTGCTACAGCATTAGATATTTTATCGCTTGTTGTAAATGCAAAATCAAATGCAACTGTAAATGTTACTGCATCAGCAGATGTTAGTGTTAACTAATTTACTGAAAACAATATATTAAGCATGAGCCCTTATTCTTTTGAATAGGGGCTTTGTGTTATTAGAATAATGTACGAAGTTTGGTATGCGATATAGATCTTTTACATCGTACATCCAACATTGTAAATCGTACATAAATATGGCACTAAAAATATATACTAAAACAGGCGACCTTGGCAAAACAAGTTTGATCGGCGGAACAAAAGTTCCCAAGAGCCATCTGCGTATTGAAAGTTATGGTACCGTTGATGAATTGAATTCTTATATAGGATTGGTCTCGGATCAAATAACAGTTATTCACAGTAAAGATATTTTAAGAGAGATACAAGACAGGTTGTTTACCATCGGCTCATCATTAGCATGTGATCCTGAAAAGGAAACTAAGATGAAGATCCCTGATCTAAAAGAGACCGACGTTGAGCTGCTGGAAAAAGAGATCGATGCAATGAATGAAGTGTTACCCGCAATGAAATTTTTCATCTTGCCCGGAGGACACCCTGCCATATCAACAACGCATATAGCCCGTTGCATTTGCCGAAGAGCAGAACGTATTTGTGTAAATATGCAGGAACATGAATTATTTGTAGAACCCTTAGTAATTAAATACCTCAACCGTTTAAGTGATTATCTGTTTGTTTTGGCAAGATATACGGGCCATTTGTTGAATGTAGCCGAGATTCCCTGGAAGCCGCGTGTTTAATTGTTTAATGGATAAATTGTTGATTGAGGCATCACGTTGTATTTCAATTAACAATTTAACACCAGCAATTTAACCATCGATCATAAACCCATCCTTCATGTGCAAAGTCCTATCACTCATTTGAGCCATTTCTTCATTGTGGGTCACGATCAAAAAAGTTTGGTTGAAATTTTTTCTTAAGTCGATGAATAGCTGGTGCAGTTCTTTGGCGTTCTTGCTATCAAGGTTGCCAGTGGGTTCATCTGCCATGATTATCGATGGGTTATTGATCAGCGCCCTTGCCACAGCCACCCTTTGCTGTTCTCCACCTGATAATTGATTGGGTTTGTTTTCTAAACGGCCCGATAAGCCTAAAATGCTTAATAATTCCAGGGCTCTTTCATTCACTTCTTTCTTTTTGGTGCCTGCGATCCATCCCGGGATACAAACATTCTCCAAAGCAGTGAATTCGGGCAATAAATGATGGAACTGAAAAACAAAGCCAATATGCTTATTCCTAAATGCAGCCAGTTTTTTACCCGTCAGTTGATCCACTTTTTCATCTTCCAGGGTTATTATTCCTTTATCGGCTTTATCTAATGTGCCAAGTATATGCAATAAAGTACTTTTCCCAGCTCCAGAAGAGCCCACGATACTTACAATTTCTCCTTTTTGAATGGTGATATCTACCCCTTTTAATACGGGCAATGTTCCATAATTCTTAAAAATACCTGTAGCCTTCAGCATGAGGCACAAGTTAAGTAAAAAGGAAAAAATTAAACGGAAAAACAAAAAACACCTATAAATAAGGCAATAATTACTGATAAATAGCCGTTTTTTTACTTTTACTTTTTAACTTTTTACTTTTAACCAAAAAACACATTTGGTCAGTTCCACCAAACTTTTACATTTGCAAAAATTAAACCCATTTAGAAGATGTTCTGGACACTCGAATTAGCCTCTCATTTAGAAGACGCACCATGGCCTGCAACGAAAGATGAATTGATAGATTTCTCCATCAGAAGTGGCGCTCCTATTGAAGTAATTGAAAATCTTCAGGAATTAGAAGACGAAGGTGAAGTATATGAAGGATTAGAAGATATCTGGCCCGATTATCCAAGCCAGGATGACTTCTTCTTCAATGAAGACGAATATTAATACAGTTCTGAGTTTTAAGTTATAAGTTTTATGTTTGGAAAACACCCTTGCTGATAACAAAACGTAAATAAATTGCACCGGCAGTACTTATAACTTAAAACTTACCACTTATAACTTATGAAGCCTCGGATAGACATCGTTAATGAGATATTAGAGGAATGCATTGTCGCCTACCCTGTTTCTTCCTTCATAATAAGTCTTTACAAACAATACCAACAGCGTGGAAGCCTCAGCAAAAAGCAATTGGAAGGTTTATACAGCAAGACCGCTCAGATAGAAAATATCTCCACAAGTAAATTAGCAACACTTGAAGCTTTAATAAAGAAGATGCCCACCAGATATAAATCTGATATATCTGCACCCGCAACAGTAGTTGAAAAAGATAGGGTCGTTGGTGAAATGATAACTGCAATATTGGAAAAACGCCCGCAACATAAGACTGTCCTGCTTCTAAAAATTAAATATGATAAGAATGAAACGCTTACTGCTAGTGAAATAGCAGAGCTTAAGCGTTTTGTATTGGCACTTAAATAAGTTAGTCTTTACAGTTCAATTTTTTTATAGCTGTGGCATCCTTTCTTCCATCCGCAACGTTTTCAGAGTAATTACATCCGCTTTTCGGCAAATTTCGTATGTAAATCAGGTTCGGTAAATCTTTTAAAATAATTGCTACTAAAATCGGCGCATATTTTGTTAAGCATTTAACAAGCAATTATCTATTGATGAAAAAATTATGTATTCTATTTTTTGTTGCATGCAGTATAACAGCTGCTGCAAAGCCGAGTGTAGCGCCTCCTGTTTTTATTGATTCTTCCATTATACAGTATGATGCTGCTGCACCTTATGCATTGGTTGCAGGAGGAAGTAAAGGGATCGGCTATGGTATTGCAGAAGCATTGGCCAAACGCAAATACAATTTAATTTTAATTGCACGGCATTTAGATACTTTAGAATCGGCAAAAACAAGATTAGAAACAAAATACCATGTTCATGTAGAGATACTGGTGTACGATCTTAGTAAAGATTCATCCGCAGAGGCAATTGCAAAATGGTGCACGGATCGAAACATACATTTAAAAATGCTTTGCAATGTTGCGGGTATTGGCGGTTCAAGGGATTTTTTATCATTGCCGCTAGATTCACTGCGGTATATGGTAAGATTGAATGTTGAGTCCTGCATGGCGCTTTCCTTAACATTGCTTCCGTTGCTGGAGAAAAATGCGCCTTCTTATATTTTAAATGTGGCGAGTATGGCCGGACTAGCTCCTATCCCATCAAAAAATATGTATTCAGCAACCAAATCGGCTGTTGTATTTTTTAGTTATTCGCTCAGGTATCAATTGAAAAAAGAACATATTAGCGTAAGTGTGCTTTGCCCCGGCCCGGTATTTACAAAGCCTGAAGTAATAAAAGACACCAAAGAAAAAATGGGCAAAGTGGGAGAAGAAATGGCACTACTGCCGGATAAGGTTGGTGAAGTGGCAGTAAAGAAAACGCTACGGGGAAGGTTATTGATAGTGCCAGGCAAACTCGCCACTTTAGCATCTTCATTTTTAATAAGATTGCCCAGAAGATGGGTGACTGCTATTTACGGTAAATTAGGAAACTCATAATTGACTATTTATTTTTATGATGGATAAAATATCTTTAACTAATTCATATTATTTTACACTGATAAATAAAACCGGGCGCATGATAACTGCTGCAAGCATAAAACTATTACGGATACCTTTTTCTTTTTTCCTTGCGCCGTTGTATTTTTTTACTTTATCGATGGTGCCGCATATTGATTGGAGCAATGCAGCGTTGATATTTTTTATCCTTAACTTTTTAATATACCCTGCCAGCAATGGTTACAATAGTTATATGGACAAGGATACAGAAAGTATCGGCGGTATTGAAAAACCACCACCACCATCAACACAATTATATTATCTGACAATGATATTGGATATTATAGGTGTTTTATTAAGTTTATTGGTAAGTCCTGTTTTTGCTGCACTGATGTTAGTCTACATATTAGCGTCTAAGGCTTATAGTTACAGGGGCATACGATTAAAACAATATGCTATCATCGGCTATCTCACAGTGATCATCTTCCAGGGGGCATTAACGTTCTATATGGTGTATTATGGAACTGATGCTGCAGGTATCTGTATGTTGCCATGGCAGGGAATATTGATCTGTGCTTTACTGATTGGAGGATTCTATCCCCTGACACAGATATATCAGCATAAACAAGATGCGGACGATGGTGTAAAAACCATCAGTTATACACTTGGATATTCGGGCACGTTTATTTTTTGCGGGTTGGTTTATTTAGTAGCCTGGTTATTAATGGCGCAGTTCTTTGTACAAGAACATAGCATCAATAAATTATTATTGATCACTCTTTTTTTTATTCCCATTATTATTTATTTTTCATGGTGGTTCTTACAAGTTAGAAAAGATCAGCGCGCCGCAAGTTTTAAAAATACCATGCGCATGAATTGGATCGCGGCGACTTGTACTAATATGGCATTTATCATTTTATTAATCTGGAATCATTTTGAGTAAGATAGTCTCCATAGGTACAGCGGTGCCAAATTTTAAACATGATCAGCAAAATATCCTGACGTTCATGAAGCAAGTGTATGCGCTCTCTGAAACGGATAGCCGCAAATTACAATTCCTATACAGGCAAGGCGGAATTGACACACGTTATTCTGTTATTCCTGATTATAGTTCTGAAGCTGCAGACTGGCAATTTTATTCTCCGACAGAGAACCTGGAGCCATTTCCTTCTGTAGAAGATAGAATGAAAGTATACAAGCAATATGCTGCACCATTATCAGTAAAAGCGATCACCGATTGTATCGGATCATTTCCAAAAGAAAAAATAACACATCTCATAACAGTAAGCTGTACAGGAATGAGTGCGCCGGGCTTAGATCTTGAGCTGCTTGAATTATTGCACTTGCCTCCTACTACAACAAGAACTTCTGTAAATTTTATGGGTTGTTATGCGGCAATACATGCGCTAAAGATCGCGAATGCATTTTGTCTGGCTGATGAAACTGCTACTGTATTGATCGTTTGTACGGAACTTTGCACCTTACATTTTCAGAATGAACCTACTATTGAGAACATGACGAGCAGTATGCTTTTTGCTGATGGTGCTGCGGCCGTATTAATTACGGGAGATAAAAATGCTGACGGAATAAACATCGATAATTTTTATTCAATGGTAGCGTCTAAAGGGAGCAGCGACATGGCCTGGGATATATCTTCAAAAGGATTTTTAATGACCTTGAGCAGTTATATTCCTGATCTGATAGAAGAAGATTTCGATGAGCTCACAAGCAATGCATTGACTGCTGCGAAATTAAAGAAGCAGGATATCTCGCATTGGTGCATTCATCCCGGAGGAAAAAAAATATTAGAATCGGTACATAAGAGTCTTGGTTTTACAAACGGACAACTGCAATCCAGTTATGATGTGTTGAAAGATTATGGTAATATGTCTTCCCCAACGATATTATTTGTATTGAAAGAAATAGTAGCGAAGGCAAACACAAAAAAAGGTGAAAAAATATTTGGTGCAGCCTTCGGCCCCGGGTTAACAATGGAAACCTTTATCTTATCTGCATGATAAACCTTCGTCAACGCAGTGGTCAGAAAGAATTGTTGGATGGAGATAATATCCCGTTCGATGCGTTGAAACAAAATCTTACCGAACTTAATTTTATCAATACCTGGCTTGGCGGACATTCGATCACGCTTCGCGGGATAGAAAGATCGATCGATCCTCTCCACCCGGTTACTATTTGTGAGATCGGTTGTGGCGGCGGTGATAATTTATTTGCTATTTATCAGTATTGTATAAAGCATAATATCAAAGCGCAATTTATTGGTATCGATCTGCACGAAGGTTGCATCAATTATGCACGCGAGCGATATCCGCAATTAAATTGCCAATGGATCTGCAGTGATTATGCTGCTGTACAATTCGATCGCAATCCTACCATTATTTTTTCTTCTTTGTTTTGTCATCATTTTAGGAATGATCAGTTGATCGATATGTTACAATGGCTGCAGCAAAATAGTCGTGAAGCGTTTTTTATTAACGACTTGCAACGTCATTGGCTACCCTATTATCTTATTAAATATTTAACGAAGATCTTCAGCAACTCTTATCTTGTAAAAAATGATGCTGCTTTATCAGTAGCACGCAGCTTTGTAAAAAAAGACTGGGTACACTTATTTGCACGGGCAGGAATAAAAAAATACACTATCCGCTGGCAGTGGGCATTTCGCTGGTTAATTATTGTTGATAATAAAATCGCATGAGTAATCCTACACAACATACGCCAATATTCGATGTAGCTATTACCGGTGGCGGATTAGCGGGATTATCGCTTGCTATCCAATTAGCTAAAAAAGGATATAGTGTTATCTTATTTGAAAAAGAAACCTATCCATTTCATAAAGTTTGTGGCGAATACATCAGTATGGAATCCTGGGATTTTTTACGATCACTTGGTGTTGACCTGGATGCATTAAATGTTTCGCATATTAATCGGCTGACTATCTCTGCACCCAATGGAAACTTATTAGAACATAGGCTGCCACTCGGAGGCTTTGGCATCAGTCGTTATTTATTGGATGATACATTGGTACAAATTGCAAAAGCGAATGGAGTAATCGTAAAAGAAAATACAAAGATCACAGATATTGTTTTTACAAATGATATTTTTATTATTGAAGATGGAGAAAATAGTTATACTGCCAAAGTAGCTTGCGGAAGCTTTGGTAAAAGAAGTAACCTTGATGTAAAATGGAAGAGACCCTTTGCTATTGCAGCAAAAAATAATACTAATAACTATGTGGGCATAAAATATCACGTTGTGGTTGATCTGCCTGCCGATATTATTTCATTACATAATTTTTACGATGGTTATTGTGGCATTTCAAAAATTGAAAAAGGTATGTATTGCCTATGCTATTTAACAACTGCCAAAAATCTTAAAAAAAGTAACGGTAATATCAAAGCGATGGAGCAAAATATATTATCGCAGAACCCTCACTTAAAAAAAATATTTTCTTCGGTTGATATGTTATATGATGCACCGCTCACGATCTCGCAAATAAGCTTTGCTAAAAAAAGTCAGGTAGCTGATCATATATTGTTTATCGGCGATGCAGCGGGAATGATAACCCCTTTGTGTGGTAACGGCATGAGTATGGCCCTTCATGGCAGCAAGCTTGCGTTTGAGCAGGTAACAGCCTTCTTACAAAATAATATTTCAAGAGAAGAAATGGAACAGCGCTATGTGCAAGAATGGAACGTTAATTTTAATAAGCGGTTACAAATGGGCAGGATGATCCAATATTTGTTTGGGAATAAAACGGTCACTAATATTTTTATCGCGATAATGAAGCCGTTTCCAAAACTGGTTAATTTTTTAATTAAGCAAACACATGGTAAAGCGTTTTAAAATAATTACTTAGCTTCTTACTCTAAGCGTCTTTCCGCCTTCCCGGCAAAATACTTCTTACTCCATCATAGTAGTTTGATAATTATTAGACCTTAGTCGCTCATAGCCGCTGGGCTGTGTTCCTTTTCCAGCGCTACTTTGGCCATTGACGAAAATCTGCTTCGCATGATTTTGTCTGCCATGCTACGCTTGGCACCACAGCCAAAGAGGCGCTTCCACAGGAACTGGTAGATTTTGCGAAGGAACGTTAACTAATAAATGAGTTCTTACCAGGAACCATATTTAACTTTTAATTGCTTCAATAACACGCGTATACCGCTTACAGCATCATCTGTTGCGGTATTCATGAAAATGATATACGCAATATCTTTTTGCCTGTCGATCGACACGGTGGCAAAATATGTTCCTGCAGTTCCCGAGTGAGCAGAAAATTCTTTACCTCTATCATAAATATTTGCCCATCCGATAGAATAATTAGGAATTCCTTTATGTATAAAAGTATAGGTTGACCCTTTCAGGAAATTATCTTTGCCTTCTAAACCCTGAATATTAAGTTGTATAAATTTTATATAATCAGGCAAGGTAATATTGATATCACCTGCCGGTTCTCCATAGTCTAAATGGTATTTAACAGTTGATGGTACAGGTTTTAAAGAATCGCCCACCATCCAGTGGCCCCAGGTATCTTTTTTAGTCTGGTTATCCGGCCAGGAAAACCTGGTGTTTATTCCAAGGCACTGGTTGAAACAGATACTATCTAATTTTTCCCAGGTTTTGTTGGTTACTCTTTCCAGCATTAATGCCGCTAACACATAACCGGCATTTGAGTAGTTATAGTGTACGCTGGTGTCTTCAATGACAGGCTTCAAGGTCAGCACCCATTTTCCAAACCCTTCTCTTCTTTCTTCCTTATCGCCTTTAAAAAGTGGAATGGGTAAGTATTCATTATCTTCTGTAAATGGTTTTATTCTTGCTCTATGTGATAAAAGCTCAGCCAGGGTGATATTGAAATAGGCCGAATCACAAGTGCGCTGCCATTCTGGATACACGTCAAAAAATTTGGTATTCCAATCAATTTTGCCTTCTTCAACAACCTTAGCGGCAATAAAACCTGTCATGGCTTTTGTTAGCGATCCAAGATGGAACCTGTCAGTACTCGTTGCAGTATCCGGTAAATTAATAGAATGATGCCCGAGGAAAGACATCTCCAATATTGAATCTCCTGTTACTACAGCAAAAGCCAATTCGGGAATATTATTTGCTTTGCGGATCGAATCAGCATAATTCGCCAGATCTTGTGCAAATAAGCAATTAGCCAGTAGCATAAAAATGCTGATAAATTTTAGTTGCTTCATATTTTTATACGCCAAATTGTTTTAGATGATGGTTGAGATGTTTATAAAACATAACGTTCCATTCGTGCTTTGTTAATTTCCCAAATGAATGAGATTCTTTTCCATCAAAATAAAATTCTCCAAGATCCTGTGTTTTTTTGATGTGCTCTATTAAGCGGTTTCTTTCTTCTTCAAAGTTTTTATCGTCTTTAATTAAAAAGGAAGGTGCAGTTGGGGAGCTTTTTTTATAAGGTGTTTTATTTGTTACGATCAAATTTTTCAAAAATAATTTCAACATCAGTTTTGTAAACGCATTCGGCTTAGGATGTTTGTTCTCATAAACAAGTTCATAGCTAACATTACAATGTGCAAACATTTGCGCCACACTCATTTTCCCCCATAACGGCCTTGATGAAGGATTTAAATTATTGATGCGATTGATCATTTCGGTAACATCGCTTTCATTAAATACACTTGTCATTTTACAGGTTTAAAAAGTTGGGAAAATAAAGAGCTCAAATATACATAACTCCTATTATAAACAAAAAGGAGTCATCTTGCCCGATGTCTCCTTTTTGTTCAATTATTTGATATGCCCTATGCTTCTATTTTTTTAAACTGATAAATAGAGAAGATAAATAGCACCACCATTGTGCCTGTCATCACAGCAAAATCGATCGGTAGTCCAAAATGGCTCTGGTTGATCAATGTTGTGCGCATGGCATCCACTGCATAGGAAAGCGGGTTGAGTGTAGCGATCACTTTCATCACGCCGGGTATATTATCTAACGGATACATCGAACCGGATAAAAAGAAAAGCGGGATCACCAGAAAATTAGTTACTGCCATAAAGCTTGGCATATCATCAACAATAGCGCCAACCGCTGAGCTAAAACTTACCATTGCCAGGGATAACATGGTCATTGCAAGTACGGTAATCCCTAATGCGGGCCAGCTATAAGGATGAAAACCAAATATCAATGCGATGATAAACAAGGCAACGCCTTGTATCACACCGATCGTTGCGCCACCCAAAGCACCGCCTAACATTACACTAGTGCGTGATACCGGAGCCACCAATGTTTCTTTTAAAAAGCCGAATTGCTTATCGAATAAAATATTAGCTCCCCAAAAAATGGACGTAAATAAAATGGTTTGTGCAATAACACCCGGTACAATAAATTGTACATAACTGCCCCTGCCCGCTTTTTCGAAGATCGAATTAAATCCATAACCAAGTGCCAGAAAATAAACCAGCGGCTGCACAATGCTTAGCACCATGCGTAGTCCTGAGCGCCTGTATTTTTTCATCTGGCGAAGCCATAATATGTATATTGTATCCATGTAATTATTTTTGTTTGGTTATTACCTGTTGTGTGCTACCCTTCTTGTTATTTCTTTTTTACTTGCTGAACTGCTTAACGATTCGTCGCGAACATCTTTTCCTGTCAATTCCAAATAGGCTTTTTCTAAATTGTCTGTACCCGTTAGTTTTTTCAATTCTTCTGATGTTCCCAAGGCAACGATATTTCCGTGATCGATGATCGCGATACGATCAGCCACTGCTTCAGCTTCGGCAAGATAATGTGTGGTGAAGAAGATGGTCATTCCTTCTTTTTCATTCAATGCGGTGATATAGTTCCACAAAAGATTTCTTGTCTGTGCATCCAATCCCAAAGTAGGCTCATCTAAAAAAAGTACTGTAGGATGATGCAATAAACCTCTTGCGATTTCCAGGCGGCGTTTCATACCACCGGAAAATGTTTTAACAAGTGAATCTTTTCTATCCCACAATTCAACTAATTTCAATAACTCTTCTGAACGCGGAGCGATCGTTTTTTTATCCAGCTTATACAAAACAGCATGCAATTGCAAATTTTCATAAGCAGTAAGATCGCCGTCCAGACTTGGATCCTGGAACACAATGCCGAAAGTTTTTCTTGCAGTATTTTGTTCTTTAACCACATCATGGCCGTTCAATAGTAACTTGCCTTCTGTTGGTGCTAATAAAGTTGTCAGCATTTTTATGGTAGTACTTTTTCCGGCGCCATTTGGACCAAGAAATCCAAATATTTCTCCTGCCCGAACCGTAAAGCTGATATTATTAACAGCCGTAACCTCTTTAAACTTTTTGGTAACACCTTCTACTGAGATAATATTTTCCATTGGTTATTTTTACGAAGAGAGTAAACTGTTTTTGAGTGGAGACGAATAACTGCACCCGATGTTTTAAATTTTCTTTACGGTACAAAGATTTATCAATTTGTATTATGCACCAAGAGAATTTCGGTGAACGGTAATAAAAACAGGATTAGCCTATAAAAATAAGAGCCTTCCAACCGGAAGACTCTTTATAATGTTAAGTTGTTATTATTTATTGAGGAGTAGCGCCATCAACTGTTCTGCCTTTCATTTGTCTTACATCAACTTTATTGGTTCTTAACCATTTTGTTTTGATCAGCAATGTAGCATTTGTTCCTCCTGGTTCAAGATGGTAAATTTTACCATCATAGGTAATAAGACCATAATCACTAACCCAGCTATCAGCCAGAATGCGGTATGGGTCATAGTCACTACCATTGCGCGTTCTGCCAAAATTAAGGTAGCTGGAGCCTACTTCAAAAGATATTGATAACCTGTTTGGGTCTGTCATTGTACAAACGCCCGGGGTGCCTTTTTTCAATTCGATAACATTCATGTATTGGCCATTCATAAATTTAACGGAACCTGCAGTAACCTGCGTTTGACCGCTTTCCAATACACGCGTTAATTCAATATTACGGTCTACGTAGAATTGAATTTTAGTTAATGGAATGGCATTGCCTTCTATTTTGTTTCTGATAGATGGTGTAAAATAAGTTTTTCCATTACCGCAAGAGGTAAGGATCAGCGCCGAAGCGATAATTGCTAAGCAAAGGTATTTTTTCATATATTTTTTTATAAGTGTGTAGACTGCCATTTTTTAATAAAGTTTATTCCTTATAAAAGATTAACAATCATACACCAAAAATATTCAATTATCCGAAGTTTTGGGTGATTAATATATATAAATATTTATTAAAATACCTATCTTAGTGCTTAAATAACTAATATGAGATCAATCACTACTTTACGCAATGTTTTTATCTGTGCTTCAATAGCGATAATGGCAGTAACATTCACTTCCTGTACAAAAAATCCCCAACCATCTGTAGCCTATCAGTATGTAGCTAATCCAAGTGATTGGCTGGCTCCTACTCCAAGTTCTGCAAATACATGGGAGTATTTTGTCAACGTTCCCGGTATAACCCCATATGTTTTAAATAATAAAGCGGTTCTTGTTTATTGGGATCAGACAGCTTTAGAAACGTTAATGCCATTTACTGTTGATGGGGTTGATTACTCTTATGTAACAGGCATTGATAATAACGGTAATGGTTACTTACAGGTAGATGTGAGCGCTACCGGCGTATTTGCAAATACAGATCCTTCTTCAGCTTTAGGTACGGTTGGATTTAAAGTTGTAATTATACCTAATTAGACTATTGATGTGATGATATGGAGATGTGATAATGTGATGAAGATCCATTATCACATTTTTATTTGTGCTTCAACAGGTCTATATCTTTCTGCAATTTTAAAAGAATGGATTGTATGGCTGCCAATGCATCGGCTTCTTTCTTTTCTATGATACTGTCATCTATAATTTCTTCTTCTTCATCTTCCATATCTTCAATATCTTCCTGTATCTCATCAACGTCTTTTTGTATCTCGTCAATATCTTCCTGTATCTCCCCTACATCTTCCTGTATGATCTCAATATCCTGACTGTTTTTATTTACAGACATCTGAATAAAAATGGATAAATAAATAGCCTCCAGTGAAACTATAGTAGTTAATACCAATAACATTTCTTCGAAGCTGATCACATGTATCAATGGAAGAACAAATGCCACTATAAATGCAATTGAATGAACTATCAATGATGTTGTAGAGCCGATCCAGCGGGTGGCTTTATCGGCGATCTTTTCTAATCGTATTTTACGAATGTCGTGTATGGTCATAGTAGTATTTAATGCGCTGGCATATTTTGTAAAGTGCGCAAAAGTACTAATTTATTTATTTGTATACCGGTGGAATTTGATGATGATGATAAGATAATATCCGGATCATTCTGTGGAAAAATTGTAATGAATAAATTCTAAGTTATAGAAATAACTGATAAATATCATATTTATACATGAGCTGCTTCATTTTCCTGCAGCATGATGTTATCGATTTTTGTATAAATTATTTATCATGAAAACAGTAACACATAACAACGCAGGAGATTTTTATTACATTGATCAACGCGAACATGTATCAGTAAAAACGATCTGGAAAAAATTTATTACGTATGCAGACAACCAGCAAAGCAACAGGCTGTGGTGGATGACACTGGGAATTTTAGGGCATGGTACTATTTTTACCATTGCAACGCTTGGTATTGTAACCGTTTTAGGTAATGTTTTTCTATTGTACGTTATTACTTGTTGCGCTATGGTTATGTCTGTAGTTGTAAATCTCGCAGCTTTGCCAACCAGGTATATTATTCCAATATTTTTTTTAAGCCTATTGATAGATCTGGGAGTGATCATTGCGGCAATTTTGCTATATTTATTGTAAGCTGATCCTATTGAAAGATCGGCAGTAGTACTTTTATAATTGGTATTATAATTGATCTAATGACAGTAAATATCAAACTATGTCAACTCTTTCAGAACTGATCAAATCATCAAAACCTTTACTGGTAGATTTTTCTGCGGAATGGTGCGGCCCGTGCAAAATGATGAAGCCGATCCTGGAAGAATTAAAAAAGAAGATCGGTGATAAAGCAACGATCATTAAAATTGATATAGATAAAAATCCTGCGGCGGCAACTGCATACCAGATACAAGGCGTACCCACTTTAATACTTTTTCAGAACGGTACTATTAAATGGAGACAATCGGGTGTAATACCTGCTTCCCAATTAGAGAGCATCATTCAGCAACATACGGTTTGATCGTATTTTAAATAATTTTCCAAAAATGAGGCATTTTTGTGTTGGGACCAGGTTCTATTGACAATATTAGTTTTTTTTATGGAGTAGTTAGAGAACCTGAAGCAACTGTAGTATAAACTGTTCCATTATATCCTGTCATATTTAAACTACAGAATTTTACAATCAGTTTATTATTGTTATCATGTGATACATAAACATCGCCTGAAGTTGCGGTAAAATTTAAACCACTGTATAAACAGGATATTGTAACCTCATAAACAGTGTTAGCACTTAAATCGCCAAGATTACCTACACTATATTTACCATCTTCTTGTTCAATACCATTCCAGTATTGATTAAAATAAACATGCATTTCAGGATAACCCGGATTAGCATATGCATCTATTGCCTTGGTTCCATAAGACGGATCTATACCATATGTTACAAATGCAGGTGATATATCCGGAATAGAAGAAAAGGTTACTGCGTTGTCTGCGAGTGAACACGGTGCCGTCGCAGGAGCATTTTTTACAGTAACATAAATACTATCGATATAGGAAATGCCACAATCTTGATTATCAAGTGCCATTATATACCATCCCTCATCACCCTTTATACAGTTCGGAATATCCAATGATGAATTAATACCGATCTGTCCTGCTCCCCCACTTTTATACCAGGTAATATAACCGTCAGGCCTGGGGTTATTGGGACTAATTGTAAGATGAATATCATCTCCCGGACTATATACACTGTCTGATGAAACAATTATAGCAGCCTTAACTGCAGCACATTCAGCCGTTGTATTAGGTATTTTTTTACAAGAAAAAAATATAAAACAGGTGAACAGAATAAAAGCGTATTTCATTTATATCTTTTTTGGAGGTAAATCAAATGCAACAGCTTCGTGCGCAAAATTGCCGTTGTGTGAGCCATCACAAAATGGTTTATTTTTAGATAATCCGCAGCGGCACATACCTACTACTTCCCTGCCGGCTAATCCGAATACATTTCCGTTTCTATCTACTATTTCAAAATCACCTTCAATTTTAATTGAGCCGTTGTTATTGATCGTAAGTTTTGTTGCTGCCATTTTTTTGCTAAAAATAGGGAAAATTAAAATTAGTACCCGTTAATATAATTCATTGGTACGGGAATTGTTTTTATGCAGGTATACAACAAAAAATAATGATCATGAAAAGCTTACAAACAAAGCACAAAATAGCACTTGGAGTCAGTGCTCTTCTAGCAGTTATATACGCCATTAAAAGAGTTAAAGATTTCAAAAAAGCAGCTGTAGCAGAATAGTATAAGACTATGAACGCAGCTTCCAATGGGCATTTTAATAAAATGTCCATTTTTTTATACAGTAAATATCGTACCCTTAAATGTCAATAATTTATTGCGGTAGAAAGTTGTTATGGCACAGGCTTTGTCCCTCACTCATAAAAAAAAGGAGGTAATATTATGAAAAACACTTTGGTAAAAACTAACGGCCATAAAAAAGTTGATCCCTGGTTAAGGGACTTCTTTGATGTTGAAAATATTTTTACCGGTAACTGGAACAACAATTTCGGAAAAACATTTCCTTCTGTAAATATCTCAGAAGATGATCAACGTTTTTGCGTGGATGTTGTAGCGCCCGGTTTTAAAAAGGAAGATTTTAAAGTAAACGTGGAAGATGATGTGCTAACTATCAGCGCAGAAACAGAAATGCAAGACAGGGATGAAGAAGATAACAAACGCGAGTACAGCCGCAGAGAGTACAGCTATAATTCTTTTACACGTTCTTTCCGTTTGCCGGAAAACGCAAAAGACAATGAAGTATCCGCGACATACAAAGACGGCATCCTTGAATTGAATATTCCAAAAACAGAAAACCCGGCTAAAGAAAAGAAAGAGATCCAGGTATCTTAAAATTTTAAAAGCTGCAGTCAGTTTTTTCCCGGTAGGTGCTATCGGGATTTTTTTTGTAATTACTTCCCAACTTTATCAATAGGCCTAAAACGCAAAGCACTCCAGGTATCGTCAATGGAAATGGCTGTTACAGTAGTGATACCAAATTCTTCTCCGGTTACACGGATCGTGTCTCTGTTGATATCTGTTTTAATTTTCGAAGTTCCTTTTGGGTAAGCAAACCATAACACACTATCCGGTTCAATATTTTTCAGATCACTTTTGAGGAAATTCAAATACTCCTTATTGTTATTGATGAAGACCAATGTATTGGCGCTCTTTATTTTTTTATCAAAGCTTGTTTTGAAGCCGAGTTTTTTTAACGCAGCTTCAATGGATGCGGGCGCATTGAAAACAATACCGGCATCTTTGAATTTGAATTTTTTTATGATATCCTGCATTATTCTGAAGTTTACGTTTGTAACGAATTTATTACTTATTAATCTTTTCTACCTTTGAATGTTGCATAAATTGCCATCGCATGCCCGTGACCTAATTCAAATTCTTCTTTTAGCCAATTTGTAATTTCAGTTGCCTTTACATTTTTTACCAGTTGGCCGGCTTTGAGAAAGCCTTTCTTTTCTGCCAGTTTTTTGAAGTCATCAGGGCTTTTGCCTGTCTTTGTTTTGATATTATCTATATATGCTTGAAATGACATATGCGGCATGAGATTTTGTAAACTAAATATACTAAATGTTATTGTTTTGCCACGCAAGAGGTAGGTTTTCCAGTGCTTAATACTTTAATATTGCCTTTGCGGGATTACAACTACTTTTGGTATACAAGTTGCCTGTCTAAAAAGGCAGCAGTCAATCACCATAAATTAAAACCTTACAATATGAAATTCACAGCATCAAGACTTTCAAGCGACAATAAAATTTTCCCTTCAGAAATATACCTGGAAGAAACGGGGATCACCATAAAAATTCCGGGGCTGTTTAGTGGTGAGACAAAGCATTTTGATTTTAATCATATTGCTTCTGTTGAGATAGAAACGCCATTGATCGGTTTTTCATCAATAACTATTTTTGCAGGCGGAACTCAAATGTCAGCCAACGGCTTTACCAAAGCAGAAGTAAAACAAATAAAAGAAGGAATTGAAGCAGGAAAGAAAGCATCAACCAGTCAATCGTCTGGTAGCCAGACAAGCATAGCGGATGAAATACAAAAACTCAAAGGATTGCTTGATGGCGGCGTACTTACGCAACAAGAGTTTGATGCGCAAAAGGCAAAGCTTTTAAATAATTAAGTGGAGGATTTCGTAAACTGAATATACTGGGTGTTTATTGCTTCGCTTCGCTGCGCCAGTTAAGTTAGTAAGGTTATTACTAATTCTACCTATACGATTTCAATATGAGGATTTGTTTCTTTTAAAATGGCCATGAAGTTGGATAATTTACTTGAAAAATAACGGCCATTAAACTTTACTGAATCTTTTTCATTTTCATCATTAATATATTCAATAGTAAACATAGTAGTTCCTTTGCTTACAAATGGGCTTTTAAAAATTGATCGGACTTTTTTTAGAGGAATAATTATTAGACTTTGAGTTACTTTCTTAATATAAATATTAGTATTATCATAATAGATTGCAGGTCTTGTAAAAAAATAAATTAAGGCAGCAATAAAAACTGCTAAGAATATTTTATATTCAAGTAACGTTTTAAAATCAAAGTCATCATTATTATTGTTATCTATTATTAATTTAGAAAAAATTACTATAGCAATGAAGCACATTACTTTCACTAAGATTTGGCTTGACGATATCTTTATTTTTTTATCCATTTAAGTAGGATTTTGTAAACTAAATATACTAAATGTTTATTGCTTTGCTACTCATAACTGGCGCAGATATGCAGCTTTGATATAGTGCGTGGCGTATCTGTGCTTGTTTACATTAATGTTTCTAATTGTATAATTTCCAGTAATCCTTTACCTCCGTTGTAATCTATTGCACTGCTGTATTGCCATTCCTCTGCTTTTGTTATGAAGCCTGCCTCGATAGGATTGTTATGTATATAATTTAGTTTCTGATGCGCAATATGGTTATTGGTTAATTCTATTGGATGACTTTCTGGTTGCCATAATTGAAAATTTACATTATTGATCTTCCCTGCTCTTTCCATCATCCAAATCATCCATTCTTTCCGGCTTTCTTTATTATTTACTTTTATAGCTTTATGCAATTCTTCTGAACTGTGGCGCTTAAGATCCCGCACAATATTACTCATTGCATTACCACGTGTACCAATAATTAAGTGTAAATGACTTGACATTATACACCATCCATACACTTCAAGATCTTTATTCTTTTGACAAAATCTTATGGCATCAAGAACTATTTCTTTATATTCATTTCTAATAAATAAATCTATCCAATGAACAATAGTAAACGTTACGAAATATAATTTATCGTTATCTCGGAATTTGTACTTTTTACTCATAAATAAATGTACAATATACTTGGCACAGAATTACATACTTAGCACAGATACGCCACGCACAATACCAATGCCGCATATCTGCGCTAGTTGGGGATACGCCACGCACAAAATCAACACCGCATATCTGCGCCAGTTGGGTAAAAGAATCCGAGAAATTCGGAGAGGCAAAGGGATTGTATTAAGGCAATTTGCTAAAGAATGCAAACTTGACTATTCGGGGTTAAACAAAATAGAGAACGGTCGTACATCGCCATTACTATTACCTTAAAACGGATTGCCGAAAAGTTAGAAGTTGATGTAAAGGACTTTATTTAAAGGCTGCTATTATGCAGCCTTTTTTATTACTTTTGAAATATGAAAATGGAAACTGCACCAAAAACTATAATTGTATTCCTTATTAATCTGCCCTTAGCTTTTTTAAATATCCTTTTGTATACCTATACATTAGAATTATTATGCACTAATAATATAATTGACTTTGATTTTAGGAGTAAGTGTGTATTGGCTGTATTTGTACTTTTACATTTTATTTTAAACATTCTATTATTAAAAGTATTTAGGATATTGTATGTGGTTCCTATTATTGTATCTGTTATTGAAATGCTGATTATATATTACTTCATTTCATTAGGAATGAACGACTTCCTTTTTAACTATTTTTAACCTCCATGGTCTAACAGGTATATAGTTACCACACAAGTCATCCTTCGGAAGACTTGCGCCAGTGAGGGAAGGATTACAGACTTGGAGGTAAAAGATTTTTAATATTATCAGGTAATAATGGTTGTATATAATCTTTTGCATCTTTTAAAAACTTTCTATTTTCTTCTTTTGTAAACCAAACGAAGGTTTTAGTGGCAAAAGATGTAAACCAACTTTTCTTCTTAACAGAAAAAATAGTTGACTTGAGCGTTTCAAATTCTTTATGAAGATCATTTATTTTCTTTTGCAACTTCTCTTTATCTTTAATTTCAGCCTCAAACTTTTGGTTGAATTTAGCTTCTAACTTATCAATTTTTATTTTTAATTCATTACCATCTTCATAGCTGAAAAATTCATCAGGAACGTCTTTTAATTTTTCTTTTATCTCTTCAATTATTTTTTCTTGTTCTTTAAATTGTCTCTGAACTGGGATTTCTAATAGTTCTTCCCATAAGCAATCAAGCCAAAATGAAATCTTTTGATGAAAAATATATTCACTATAAAAATCCAAATTTTCTATCGTAGAAATCTTGCCAGGAGATATTTTAGCTCTAAATTTATAATCGTCTTGCGGTCTTGAAAAAGTATTCTCACTTGGTATTGATGACGTTTCATTAGGTATTTCAACGTCAAAGAAAAATGCATCATCGTAATTATATTTTATTAACAATGCTTTATTTCCTTTTTGTTCTATCGAAAAATCCGTAACTGTAAATCGTGCATGGCTATCCAATACATCTCTAATATCACTTAAGGTTTTTTTTCGTATCATTTGAAAGTTTTAATTATAAAATATTTATTAAACTTTTATATAGTAATTAAATAGCCTTATGGATATTTAAAATTTCTAAGAGTTTTTATTGAACTTTTAAGTTCTGCATCTGTAAATTTTTTGTTTGACGTATTTTCTGGATGATGAATTGAATGCCTGACGTAAGTACATAAAGAAACGTCTTCCTCTTGTTTCTTTTTTTCATTATACCATTTTTTAATTTTCGGTAACGCATTTAATTTGGATTTATCGTCATCTTCAATAAACCCATACAGTTCATTATGGTAATCAGTTGTTAATACCCCAAAAACTTCATAATTAACTTCTGCATAAGAGCTATGAGTCCTCTCTATTTTTTCAAAAATAGTTGTGTGATTTTTTTTCTTGATTACTTTATAGCACCTGTCAATCTGATCTTTATCGATCATATAATTAGAATGGGTAGCAAAAAAAACAATATTATTGTTACTATTTTTTGATATCTTAATTAACTCGTCTTTTAAATTTAGTTGTGCACTAGGATGTAAATGAGTTTCTGGTTCATCAAGAAGTAATATTGCATTCGATAATTTATCATTTAAATTTTCTGCCGACAACGTTAATAAAAAAGAAATAAATTGCTTAAATCCATCACTTCTTTGATTAATAGTTTTTGATTGAAATTTTACATCATTATCTTCGACTAAGAAAGTTAATTTATAGTTGTTGATATTAAATTTGATTGAGATTAGATGTTCCGGCCATACTTTATTAATATGTTTTGTAACACTTTCGCTTAACAAGTCACTTAAGTTTTGGCGGGCAACTGGACTTGTTAATTTCGCTACTTGCTTTTTAATATCCTTTATACCTGAAAGTTCAAAGCAATTGTACAATGGTAAAGATATACTCTTTGGAGAATTAGAAAATATCTCTAAATCAATTTCATCAAGCAATAAATATTTGGGAGATGATTTCCAAAATGTTATTTTATGCGATAAGTCCCAAAAATAATTTTGAAGATTTTTGTTAAAGTAAGATCTTAAATCAAGATCATCTTGTGGGAGTACATTTTTTTCTTTTTTTACAGCAATTTCATCAATGAGAGTATAATTTGAAAAAATACTTTTTTTAAATTTAGCGTCTACTATTTCTTGTTTGGCTGAATTTAAGGCAGGAGGACAAAGAACTGTTACTTTAATTTCTTCAATATCAATTTCTTGAATAATTGATTTATCAAATTTATATATATCAAAGAGATCTATTTTAAAATCTTTAATATTTGTATCAGACATTTTATACTTTAAGCATAACTCAATAGGTTTTTGATCATCGAAAAAATCTTGTGGAAAATCAGCTTCTCCATTGTCGATTAGTGAAATAGCTTTGAGAAAACTACTTTTACCTGATTCATTAATACCTAGAAGAGTATATGTATTTCCTCCATCAATTGGTTCTATATTAAATAATAATGAATCAATACAGCGAAAATTTTTAATAGTAATTTGTGTTAGGATCATATTTATTTATAGGGTTCTTGATTTGCAAAGTAGTATAAAAAATTCATTTAATTTTTTCATTCGAAAAAAGTTCATTTAAGGTATACTGCACAAGTGAGTGACACAACGATGCCGCTATGAAATACAAATGCCGGTAAACAAAACTATTTATTCAAAAAGGTCTGTTTGCAGATTGTCTTTATCGTTCTTCTCCCAGGCAAAGTCCATGCTTTTGCTGTACTCTGTTAGCTTGGCTCCTACTGCCTTCCAGCCCATTACTTCTACTAATTTTGCCGGCTTGAATTTGTTGAGGCGCACTTGTTGTCCGCGGCCACTTTGTACCACTAGTACGGGTTCTTCCTGGGTTGTGACTGCTTCCAAACGATTACCATCACCTTCTTTGATGAAGAAAAATTTGTTGTGGAGCGTTGTGGTTTCAATTTTAAAACGCTTGATATTGTACTGTAGTTTATCGTTATCCAAATAAACGGCAGTAACTATTTTGTTAGGGTTGAATTTTTCTATGAGTATCACTTTCTCCGTATCAAAGCGCTGTGTTAGCTCCTGGTCGGTTATCTGGTAATTACCATCGTTGTACATAACCAACAGCCTGTCTTCCGCATCGAACTTGCCTAAGTAGGTTCCTTTTTCTTCGGTATTCAGTCTGCCGAATTTATCATCGAACCAAAGCTTTTTAGCATCCAGCGTAGATTTGCCGGCTTCTTTGAACTTAACGGTCTTGATAGGATATTTTGTTACGATATTACCTACACTGCTGCGTCCCTTGATCTCCTGGTCGCCGAAAGAAAATTCCAGCTCTTTATTTTTTGCCGCACAATTCGGGCTCAGGGTAATTTTTACCGTCTCTGCCTCTCCGTTAGCATTGGCAGAAAAATAATGCACTTTGCTTTTTTCTTCATCTTTGGCTAATGGATATTCCCTGTCGCGCGTAACACCTGTTACGTTGAAACGCTTGGCAAAGCTTACGCCCGTTTTACCATCTACATAGATCATATTGTAGGTAGTGCGCTCATCGTTTTTCTGGAACACGGCCACATGAATGATATCCTTGCCGATAAATACTTTGTCGGCCACGCGTACCACTTTCATGATACCACCCTTGGTGAAGGCGATGATATCATCCAGGTCGGATACTTCCGCAACAAATTCATCTTTCTTTAAACCGCTACCGATAAAACCATCGGCATAGTTCACGTACAATTTAATATTGGCAATAGCGACAGACTTAGCCTGCACGGTATCAAATTGTTTGATCTCCGTTTTGCGCTCCCTGCCCTTACCGAATTTTTTTAATAAAGCGTCGTAATAAGCAACGGCATAATCAACCAGGTTGGCAATATCATGCTTTACTTGCTTGATCTCCGCTTCCAAAGATTTGATCTGTGCGGTTAATTCATCGATATCTAGTTTGTAGATACGGCGCACGGGCTTATCTGTTAGCTTAACGATATCTTCTCTTGTGATGGCGCGCTTTAATACTTTTTTAAACGGCTCAAATGCTTTGTTGATACCATCAATTACTTTCTCCCAGGTATCGTATTTCTTTTCAAGCTCTTTGTATATTTTTTCTTCGAAGAATATTTTTTCTAAAGAGGTGTAGTGCCATTTTTCCTGTAGCTCGCCTAATTTAATTTCAAGCTCACGTTTCAACAGCTCTTTGGTATTATCTGCAGAGATCTTTAATAATTCGTGTGCGCCTAAAAACACTGGCTTCTGATCAACAATTACACAGGCGTTCGGAGAAATGCTCACTTCGCAATCTGTAAAAGCATACAAGGCATCGATGGTGATATCCGGAGAAATACCCGGCGCCAGCTCAATAATAATTTCTACCTCAGCAGCCGTATGATCGGTTACTTTTTTGATTTTTATTTTTCCCTGGTCGGTTGCTTTTACAATGCTTTCCATCAACTGCGTTGTAGTAACACCGTAAGGAACGTTCCGGATAACCAGTGTTTTTTTGTCCTGCTCTTCTATCACCGCACGCACCCTTACTTTACCGCCGCGCTTGCCATCATTGTAATTGCTGGCATCCATTGTACCGCCGGTCTGGAAATCAGGATAGATCTCAAACTTTTTACCTTTTAAGTATTTGATAGAAGCTTCTATCAACTCACAGAAATTATGTGGTAATATTTTCGTTGCCAAACCAACCGCGATGCCTTCTGCACCCTGCGCTAACAGCAAAGGGAATTTCATCGGCAAAGTCACTGGTTCATTTTTTCTGCCATCATAGCTCAATTGCCAGTTGGTAGTCTTTGCATTAAAGGCTACTTCCAAAGCAAACTTGCTTAAACGTGCCTCGATATAACGTGCCGCTGCTGCGTCATCGCCCGTGCGTACATCGCCCCAGTTTCCTTGTGTTTCTATTAAGAGATCTTTTTGTCCGAGGTTTACCAATGCATCGCCAATACTCGCATCACCATGCGGATGATATTGCATGCTTTGTCCGATGATATTGGCTACTTTATTAAAGCGGCCATCATCCATTTCCTTCATGGCGTGCAAAATTCTTCTTTGCACGGGCTTCAATCCGTCTTCCAGTGCAGGTACAGCTCTTTCCAAAATTACATAGCTGGCATAATCCAGGAACCATGTTTTGTATTGTCCGCTGATGCCGGCGTCGCTGTGGGCGTATTCCTCCTTGTTCTTTTCTTTTGCCATTATGATGGTTGAATTATCTCGTGTTTTACTTTTAAATGTTCAATGCTCAATGTGTCAATGTTCAATTTTCAATTTGTTCAAATTTTTAGGCTCATCAGTTGAGCATTGAGAATTGAAAATTGAGCATTGAACATTTATTTATTCTCTTTATTCTTAAAAGCTGTATCAATACTCTTAGCCACAATTGCAATTAGCTCTTCGGTCTCCTTATAAATCCCATCCAGCTTTCCCGCGGGTTTTATCATTATTTTCTTCATTATCACTTTCAGCGCTGTTCTACATTCTTTCAATTCTTTTAGCACAATCCCCATTTTATGAATGAAATCATTTCGGGATTCTGCTGCTTGTACTTCACCATAATTAAATGTCGGTGAATGACAAGAGCGTACTAATTGACCAGCGATATAATTTCCTGCGCGAGTGTTTGGCAAAGCTTCAACAACATCGATCATTCTGCAGGTGAAGTCAACCAGCCGATCTTCCAAATCATATTTTTTAGTTTGCATAGGATGTATTTAAAACTTGAACATTGAGCATTGATACATTGAAATTGAACATTCAATATTCAACCCTACTCTTCTTTCCCGATCTTCCCTAAACTCGTAAACTTAAACCCTTCATTATATTTTAGCCCGTATCCTGCAAATCGATCTAATGATGAATGCCCGAATAAAACCAAACCTATTACTTCAACATTCCAATTGCTTAAAAAAATACCTGTCATTAAAATGGCGATGGCTATTCCTTTGTGGTGAAACAGGTTGTAACATGCGGCACCAATTTTATTGCCGGCTAAATAACCGATCATGCTGATATCCGGACCAACGAACACTATTAAATACCACCACCAGCTTACCTGTAAATAATGCAAGGCATATATGCTTGCAAAAAACATCGCCAGTTCTTCGAGCTTTAATAATGTTTTCATGATCTATGATTTTGTTTTTACTTCGAAATCTTTCATGTTGGCTATTTTGCCCTGAACATCAAACATGTTTTGTGCGATCATTACTTTTAGGCGCCATAATAAATATGCATCGCCCGTTGTGTGTTTTGCCTTTGCTAAATATTGCTGAATGATCTTTGATGCTTTCTGCCAATCGGCCGTTATGAATTTCTTTAACTCTGCATCGTAGAAAGAGTATTCTTCATTTATTAATTTTTTACCACCCTCTAAAATGCGTGCGCCTTTGTTTTCGTTGCAGATTTTTGTCCACTCATCAGGATCAACTTCAAATTCACTAAGCGTTATTTCTCTTGATAATTTTTTTGCTTTTAAAAATTCTTTTGCAGGAATTTCCGATAGCCAGTTTGGATAAAATATATTTCCTTTTTCATTGATGAAGGGAAGATTGTTTAAATATAAAATGTACACGCGGCTCTGGAACTCCTGCATGTATTTCAATAACCAATAATAACCACTAACATCATGTTTATTTTGCGCGGCCCATATCCAGATGATCTCTTCCGGATCACGGCGCATGGTGCCAACCAATTCTGCAGCTGTTTTGTAATCGTCTACTTCTTCATCTTGTACTTTGCTTTCGTAATCGCCACCGGCTAGAACGTCTGTCCACCATTTTTTGCGTTCTTCTTTTCCTTCGCCCAGGTAAATATTGTTCAACGGACCAACGGCATAATCATCTCTGATCAGCATTATTTCGCCTTGTAATGTCTCGTCTAATGCAATGGCCTGTTCTAATACTTTTACATCGGGCTCATTAAAAACTATATGGATCATATGCTGTTATTGACTTAGTTGGGAGTTATTAAATAATAAACACAGGTCGTAAAAAAATTACGGACCCATGGAATACTGCTGATCAATTTTGATTGCACCCTAGGTTTCAATCCGAATTTATATTCATAGATCGGGTTGAATAAATAATGCGTTTTGTTTACAATTTTATATCCTGTTGCTTTTGTTATTTTTTCAAAACGTTCTATTGAAATGCCGGTCTCTTTTATTTCCATCATTTCCGCTACATTTTCTTTACCCAGCTTCAATATCGCTTTGTAAATAAATCCAGGCAGCAAATGATAGTAAGGGATCTTGCTTAACAATTTTCCTTTGTTGATTTGCTGATGCCCCCCAAAAGGCATTTGCCAGGGTGGAAAACCAAAAAATATAACACCTCCCGGATTTAAAAAACCTTTCATCCAGGCAATTAATTTTTGCTGATCGTGAATATGTTCTATTACATCTTTCAATACAATAATATCAAAGCGGCCTGAAAATTCTTCATCAACATTTACTTTATAAATATCTTTTGAGATAAAAGATATTTGTTGTTTTTGCAGTTCATGTGTTAACCATTCTCTTGCATATACCAATCTTATTTCATCAAACTCCACGCCCACGCCCACACAGCCTCTATCGGTAAATGCTTTTAATACACCCGCTTCGCCACAGCCGATTTCCAAAACACGTGTTCCTTCTTTTATTGTAAATTTTTGTTCGATAAAGGGCAGCACATATTGACGGGTATTTTCTACCTGAATATCAAAATATCTTCTTCTGTCTGCGTGAAATTCAAACATGTTATTATTATGCCTCCGCTTCGTTTACAAGATCAACTTCGATCTTTAGATTATCAATAATAAAATCTTGTCTGCTTGGTGTGTTCTTGCCCATATAATATTCCAACAATTGTTGAATATGTGTTTCAGGTAATAACATCACCGGTTGCAATTTCATGTCAGTGTTAATGAAGCGTGCAAATTCTTCCGGACTGATCTCTCCCAATCCTTTAAACCTTGTTATTTCGGGTTTGCTGCCTAGCTTTTTCATAGCGGCCTGCTTTTCCGTTTCATCATAGCAATAAATAGTTTCCTGTTTATTTCTTACGCGGAATAAAGGTGTTTCTAAAATATAGACGTGACCATTCTTTACCACATCAGGAAAGAATTGCAAAAAGAACGTCATCAATAACAAACGGATATGCATACCATCCACATCAGCATCGGTTGCAAATACGATGTTGTTGTAACGAAGGTCTTCGTAGCTTTCTTCGATGTTCAACGCATGTTGTAATAAATTGAACTCTTCGTTTTCATACACTACTTTTTTCGTCAGACCAAAACAGTTCAATGGTTTACCGCGTAAACTGAATACAGCCTGGGTATTAACATTTCTTGCTTTGGTAATACTACCACTCGCACTATCCCCTTCGGTAATGAAGATGGTGCTCTCTTTTTGTTTTTCTAATATGCTGTCTTTGTCTTTCCCCGTTGCCTCATCGTTGTAATGAAACTTGCAATCCCTTAGTTTTTTGTTATGAAGATTTGCTTTTTTCGCTCTTTCATTTGCGAGCTTTTTAATGCCGGCTAATTCTTTACGTTCTCTTTCGTTTTGTTCAATACGCTTTTTTAATGCTTCTGCAGTTGCGGTATTGCGATGTAAATAGTTATCGAGCTCCTTCATTAAAAAGTCACCGATAAAATTCCTCATCGAAGGACCGCCTTCATATACATTCGATGAACCTAACTTTGTTTTCGTCTGACTTTCAAAAACCGGTTCCTGCACACGCACACTTATTGCTGCGCAGATGCTGCCCCTGATATCGGCCGCATCATAATCTTTCTTGAAAAATTCACGGATCGTTTTTACATAGCCTTCTCTGAATGCTGCTAAATGCGTACCGCCTTGTGTGGTGAACTGTCCGTTTACAAAGCTGTAATATTCTTCACCATACGCATTTTCATGCGTTAGCGCTACTTCAATATCCTCACCTTTTAAATGAATGATCGGGTAACGGATCTCATCTTCATTTGTCTTGCGTTGTAAAAGATCAAGCAAACCATTTTTACTTACATATTTTTTGCCATTCAGGTTCATGATCAAACCTGCATTCAGGTAACAATAATTCCAAAACTGGCTGTCTAGATATTCCTGTACAAAATGGAAGTTTTTAAAGATGGTATCATCAGGGATAAAAGTTACAAAAGTCCCGTTGGGTTCTTTTGTCGCCACTTCTTTATGTTCTTTTATTAAAACACCTTTTGCAAATTCGGCCGTCTTTTCTTTTCCATCACGGTAAGCGGTCACGGTAAAATTATTGCTCAATGCGTTTACAGCTTTTGTACCCACACCATTCAATCCCACACTTTTCTGGAAGGCTTTGCTATCGTATTTGGCACCGGTATTTATCTTACTCACCACATCTACAACCTTCCCCAAAGGAATACCACGACCAAAATCGCGCACCGTAATTGTCTTGCCTTCGATCGTTACATCTACCTGTTTACCAAAACCCATGGTGTGTTCATCGATACAGTTATCGATCACTTCTTTTATCAAAACGTACACACCATCATCGGCGCTGCTACCATCTCCGAGTTTACCAATGTACATTCCCGGGCGCAGGCGGATATGCTCTTTCCAATCTAAGCTCTTTATGGAGTCTTCATTATAAATCGATACTTCTTTTTCTGCCATTCAAGTGTTATTATAATAGTTAGTTTCTGAAAGTTAAAATTGAAAAGTCAAAACCCATAAGTCTTACATCATACTTACTTTTTGGTTTTAACTATTGTCTTTTGACTTTATTGATAATTTTTAAGTTTAAAACTATCCGCAATCGCTGCAAATATACTAACAAATTTAGTAATTTAGAGTCGTGGCAAATATAGTTAAATGAGTAAACAGAATCATTTTCCCTTTTAAACAGTTGTGTATAAAATAAGATTGCAGACGCTAAATGTGCTTAAATGGTATATTTGCCGCTTCATATTACTATTAAAAATCATTTTCTGGAAACGAATTTAACTACGATACAGGCTCTGGCCGCCGAAAGAGAAAATGAAAATGATAATTTTCGGTCTTTTCTGAAAAAACAGGATAGCGAAAAAATCGACTGGCTGGTTCATGCCATTAATGCTGATATAACACCCAAAATTGACTGTACAGAATGTGGTAATTGCTGTAAGACCTTAATGATAAACATCACTTCTGAAGAATCAGAAAGATTAGCGACGCATTTGGAAATGACCGTTCCCGATTTGAAATCAAAATACATTGAAGAGAGCTTACAGGGAAAAATGATCATGAATACGATCCCTTGTCATTTTTTGGGTGGTACAAAATGCACCATTTACGAGGAGCGTTTTGCAGAATGCAGGGATTTTCCGCATTTACATAAAGACAATTTCACAGACCGTTTGTTTGGAACCTTGATGTATTATTCGATGTGCCCGATTATTTTTAATGTGGTGGAAGAGTTGAAAATAGCGTCACGCTTTCATAATTAACTATCAATTTACTGCATATAAGTATCTTTATGGTTCCCATTTTTTCGTATATCGATTAATTAATTATGTTTTTTCATTTAAAACATTTTATATTCGCCCAAATATTCACCTAACAACTAAACTGAAAAACGTATGAAAATTAGACTAGTACTCCTATCTACAATCGTGGCACTTATCGCCCTTGCATCGTGCAAAAAAACAACAACAAACACGATCACGCAGCATGACACAACTAAAGTGATCACATTTGACACATCAAGCTATGCTTTAGCTGATAGCGTATCTGCAGATATCAATGGTGTTCCTTTTCCAGCTAATGTCTATCCTTATATTGAGTATTATACGGATAATGGTTACAATGGTAAGACTTTTAACTTTTTGGACATAGACCCATCTGATTCAAATAATAATTATTACGATCTATATATCGCTACAGGATCGCCATCTTATAGCGCTAAAACCTATGGAGCATTTGGAGATACTACTACGGAAGCTTTTATTGATTTTAGCCTTAATGGACAGTATTACTATGGTTCTACAGTACTAAATCCTAATACAATTACTATCACTTCAATTTCTGGTTCTACAATGAAAGGTACGTTTCAGGGAACTGTTTATGTCGGAGGAGATACTACAGCTACCGGGACTAACAAGGCAGTAATTACTAACGGGAAATTCAGTATGGCTGTACTTTAATAAAAAAGAACAAAGTATACACATTATACGCTTACGAAATTATTTTTCAACTAATTTAAATATAAACGCATGAGAATTAAATTAATACTTGCATCAGCTCTTGTAGCTTTGATAGCACTTGCATCTTGCAAAAAAAACACAGTAACTAAAACAGTTATTGAGAATGATACAGTTAAAGTACGCGATACAACAAATTATCCAGTATCCCTAGTAATATCTGCTGATATTGATGGAGTTCCGGATACAACTACTATACCTAGCTATTATGAATATTATACAAGTGGAGGCTTTAATGTTTTTGATTTTCAAGATGCTGATTCAGTTAACAATAATCTCTATGTTGGTATCGAAACCTTAAGTAATAAATTCACTGCTAAAACTTACGGATCGTTTGGAGATAGCACAACCGAGGGTTATTTTGAATATTATTCAACTAGTACTAGTTCTTGGTTTTATGGTTCCACGATATTGAATCCTAATACGGTTACAGTTACATCTATTGTTGGTACTACACTGAAAGGTACTTTCCAGGGAACCATTTATTTAAATGGAGATACTACACAAACTGGTAGCAATAAAGAAGTGATTACTAACGGTAAATTTGCTATTACATTATATTAGTACAATTATATTTTATAAATAAAAATGCCCAATAATTATTGGGCATTTTTATTTATGATAGGAATTTCAACTGCTATAATTGTTCCCATACATCTTTCCCAAACTGTTCTAATCCCGGATCTCTGGCACCCATTAATAATAAAACTGTATTAGTAGTTAAATGCGGACGAACAGTTTTTAAGAATTCATTTCTATTCTCAACAAAAAATGCTTTTTTACCTAAAGCTTTGATATCTGTTATCAGGTCGTTAGATGAAATATCTTTTACGGCAGTGCCACCTGCATAGAAGATCTCACTCATCCATATTTCATCTTCGGGTCTTAGTACAGCAGCAATTTCTTTTACAAAATCTGTTCTTAAAAAACGCGTTGGCCCGTAACCGTGAGGCTGAAACCAAGCGATAACTTTTGGTGCAATGTATTGACAAGCTGCAATGGAAGCAGCACATTTAGCAGGATTATGGGCATAATCATCAATTACCCAAACACCATTTTTGTTGCCTAATATCTGGTGGCGGCGATAAATGCCTTCGTATTTTTCTAAAGCAGCAGCGCAGGTTTTCAGATCAACGCCTAATTGATTGGCAACAGCTGTTGCTGCCAAAGCATTCTCCATATTGTGTTTGCCGACAGTATTCAAATTAAATACAATACCGTTAATTTGAAATGAAATGGTTAAGCCATCCTGTTTAAAATCAGTGGCAATATAGCCTGCTCCGGATTTTGTATCTATAGAAAAATCATGTTTGCTATTCGCTGATAAGTGTTTGGCCAAAGCATTCGACTCATTGACAACGAACAATTGTTTGGTGTTCTTTTTAAATGTGCCGAATATTTCTATCAACTCATCAATTTCCTGATGGTCTTTATCTATGTTTAGTAATAAACCAACCTCAGGTTCGTATTGAACAATTGATCCGTCGCTTTCATCTGCTTCAATAACCAGCCACTCTCCTTTGCCAACTTTTGCATTGCCGATCTTTCCTTCTTTGATGATGCTGATCAATCCAGCGCCGCTGATGATACTTGGTTGTAGATTGGCTTTTTCTAAAATATCAAATAGCATCCCGCTGGTCGTGCTTTTGCCTGATGTGCCTCCTACTGCGATCGTCTTTTTACTTTTAGCGATCATTGCCAATACTTCAGAACGTTTGATGATGGGAATATTTAATTGCTTTGCTTTCTGCACTTCGAAAACAGTATCTTCTATCGCAGTAGAAACAACGATGAGGTCTGTCTTTTCATTGATACCTTCACCATTTTGCAAAAAACATTGAATGCCTTCGGCCATCAATTTTTCTTTGGTCTCGTTAAAAGTATCCGGCGTAAAATAACGATCCGACCCACTTACGTTTTTACCAATGCCGGATAAATATTGCGCGATAGCACTCATACCTGTTCCGGCAACGCCGATAAAAAAAACATTTTTAAAATCATCAATACTTTTGATCATCCGAGATAGGTTTATGATATAGCAGTGTTATTATGCAATGTTTTATAAGATACAACAAATGCTGTGAGCATGATGATACCGCCTAAGAAAAAAGCAGCGCCCGGAAAATGCACAGGTGCACTGTCTTTTGTAAAATAAGAAAAAATATTCGTCATCAATGGCGGCCCGATGATCGAAGCTAAGCTCATTACACTTGTAAGGCCACCTTGCAGCTCGCCTTGTTCATTCTTTGGAACTTGTGCAGACATAACAGATTGTAAGGCCGGACCACAAAAGCCACCCAAACAATATGGTATTAAAAACACAAACATCATCCAGCTTTGAGATGCGAATGCGAAAAGGAATAAGCCTATGGCATACATTACATATCCCAGATACATGCTGCGTTTGTTTCCAAGTTTAGGATTAACAACACGTATCAAACCTCCCTGCACGATCGCGATCAACAGACCTACAACACTTAATGAAATACCGATCATTCTCTCATTCCAGTTAAATTTTTGAATAGTGAAGAATGACCAGGTGCTTTGGATCGCCATCCCTCCTAAGAAGATTAAAAAATAAGCAACGATCAATCCTTTTAGATCTTCGTATTTTAATAATTGTTTCAAAGAACCGATAGGATTAGCACGCTTCCAATCAAATTCACGCCTGTGAGCCATATCCAAAGATTCAGGTAAAACAAAATATCCGTAGATGCAGTTGCATATGCTCAAACCTGCTGCTACCATAAATGGAACACGTGCACCAAAGCCTCCAAGCAAACCACCAATAGCGGGTCCGATAATAAATCCTAATCCAAAAGCGGCACCCACCATTCCAAAATTTTGCGCGCGGTTTTCTTCGTTGCTGATATCAGCGATATAAGCCGTAGCTGTTGTAAAACTTGCACCTCCTATTCCGGCAATTGTTCTTCCGACAAATAGCCAACCGATCGATGGTGCGAATGATAAAAAGATATAATCGATACCTAAACCAAAGAGTGACATCAATAAGATCGGCCTTCTGCCAAACTTATCGCTCAAATTACCCAGCATTGGTGAAAATAAAAATTGCATCAGGGCATATGCAAACGTAAGCCAGCCACTATATTTAGAAGCATCGCTGATACTGCCATGAATCAATGTACTGATCAGTTTTGGCATAACAGGAATGATCAAGCCGATGCCGATCACGTCTATTAATAAAGTGATGAAGATGAAAAGTATTGCCGCGTTCTTTTTTGGAGCCATTCGTTTGGTGCTTTAAATTATTTAAGGTCAAAGCTAAGTAAAAAGTCAAAAGTTAAAACCCAAAACTTGTTTCACGCAAAGCAAAATAAGTAAATGCAAATAAGTCGCAAAGTTGTAATTGCGACTTATACATTTCATCTTTGCGACTTTGCGGTAAATACTACAGTTTCAACATAAAAAAAGAGCCCAATAAATTGAGCTCTTTTTCGAAAATATTATCAGTTAATGATTACCATCTTCTGTTGCCACCGCCACCAGAGTTACGGTTGTTGCTGTAGCTATTACCACCGCTTCTTTCTTCTCTTTCTTTTGCGATAGAAACGCTCATTGCACGACCTTCAACTTCTTTGTTGTTTAAGCCTAACATTGCATCTTTACCTTCTTCGTCAGAAGCCATTTCAACAAAGCCAAAACCACGTGAGCGGCCTGTTTCTCTGTCCATAATTACTTTAGCAGAAGAAACGCTACCGAATCTTGCAAAAAGTTCATTCAATTCAACATCACTTGTGTTGAAACTCAAATTTGAAACATAAATGTTCATAAAATCTAAAAATTAAAATAAATAAAAATAAAATACCTGTGATGGTACCAGTAAACAAAACGATTAAAAAGAGGAAAACTATTACGAGTGGAGAATGTAAAAATTTGAATCTATCTAAAACTATGTGCTCACAGAGCTAAATCACAATGTAAATATAAGGCTTATTATTGAATATTGGTGATTTAAATTGAATATTAATAAGAATCTAAAAAGATTAAGGCGATATTACTTATTCAATATTAAATATAAGATGCTATTGCTGGGCTTTTAACTCATTTATCTTATCAATGAATTCCTGCATGGCTTCTTCTTTTGGCTTGCCTTTCATTTTTTCCCAGGCGCCATATTTCGCTTTAGCTACAAAATCGAACATATTAGTTGGGGGATCGATATTAATATCACCTTCCTGCCCTTGCTTAAATAGTGAGTATAACTGCAATAAAACATCAGTTGAAGGCTTTTTTGTTAAAAGCTTACTATCAGCCTGCGCCTGTTCAAATTGTTCTTTAAGTCCCATATCCAAATTTTACGCAAAAATAAATGCTTTCGTGCTAAATTGGTATACCATTTGGATTTATCTTAACAATTACCGTAAAACCTAATCGCTTAGCGCATCGTTTATTCTACAAAATCAATTATCATGAGATCATTATTTTCTACTTTTTTAGCGATTGTGCTTTTTGTTTCATGCGGACAAACGCAGACAAAACCACTTAAAATTATACCGGGCAATAAAAACCATACAGCCAATGAATCTGTAGCCTATTTTTCTGAAGGATGTTTCTGGCATGCGGAATTGGTATTCCAAAGTTTAGTAGGTGTAACAGATGCCGTATCAGGTTTTGCAGGTGGGACAACCAAAAATCCGAGTTATGAAGATGTTTGTACTGGTTCAACCGGACATGCAGAAACAGTGCAGGTTTACTACGATCCTGCCAGGATAAGTTACCAGACATTGGTAGAAGCTTTCTTTGCCAGTCAGGATCCAACTCAGGTTAACGGACAGGGAAATGATGAAGGTACACAGTATCGTTCCATTGCTTTTTATACAAATGATAAAGAGAAACAGGTCATTACTGCAGAAATAAAAAAGCTAACAGATTCAAAGAAGTACAATGCGAAGATCGCTACGCAGGTACTTCCGTTCACAAAATTTTATCCTGCGGAAGATTATCACCAGGAGTATATTTATTACAATCCTAATAACCCGTACGTACAGAATGTTTCAATACCTGATTTTTTAGAGTTTAAGAAGAATTTTAAAGGGAATTTTAAATATTGATCTTCGATAAAATACAAGATACAAAAGGGTAAATGCCATGATCGGTTTGATCATGGCATTTTTATTATTACTGTACATAATACTGAAATTTGTTTTTTTGTATTTTGGGATTTCTCTAGATAACTTTGGCGAAATTTAAACTTTACACAAAAATGTTTCCTAAGATCAACCCCGTTTACACTTCTTCCTGGAAGGCTTTGCAATTACATTATACAGAGATGAAACAAGTGCACATGAGCAACTTGTTCAAAGCAGATAAAGAAAGGTTTGCTAAGTTTTCTATCCAGTTTGATGAGATATTATTCGACTATTCTAAAAATATCATCACCGATAAAACAAAAGAGCTTTTATTACAATTAGCAAATGATTGTCAGCTTCCTGCTGCTATCGAAGCAATGTTCACCGGTGAAAAGATCAATGTAACGGAAGATAGAGCTGTATTACACACTGCCCTACGCAATTTCTCCGGAAAGCCTGTATTAGTTGATGGAAAAGATGTAATGCCTGAAATTCAAAAAGTACTGGCACAAATGAAAAGCTTTTGTGCAAAAATACACGGTGATGAATGGAAAGGCTACACTGGCAAAAAGATCACAACGATCGTTAATATAGGTATCGGTGGTAGCGATCTTGGACCCGTAATGGTGACAGAAGCTTTAAAACCTTATTGGGTAAAAGGTATCCAGACTTATTTTGTTAGCAATGTCGATGGAACACATATTGCCGAAACTTTGAAAAAAGTAAATGCAGAAGAAACATTATTCCTGATCGCCAGCAAAACCTTTACTACGCAGGAAACTATGACCAACGCCAACTCTGCAAGGGACTGGTTCTTAGCTACCGCAAAAGATGAAAAACATATTGCTAAGCACTTTGCGGCATTAAGTACAAATGAAAAAGATGTAGTGAAATTTGGTATCGCTCCAGAAAATATGTTTGTTTTTTGGGATTGGGTTGGAGGCCGATACAGTTTATGGAGTGCTATCGGGCTGTCAATTGCTTTAACTATCGGATACGATAATTTTGAAGCAGTATTAAAAGGCGCGCATAAAGCAGATACTCATTTCAGGGATACTTCGTTCGATCATAATATCCCGGTAATAATGGCGCTGATCGGTATATGGTACACCAGCTTCTTTAATGCTGCATCAGAAGCTATCTTGCCTTACGATCAATACATGCATCGTTTTGCCGCTTATTTCCAACAAGGAAATATGGAAAGCAACGGTAAATATGTTGATAGAAATGGTGCACAGGTGCAATATGCAACCGGCCCGGTTATCTGGGGCGAGCCTGGAACCAATGGCCAGCACGCATTTTATCAATTGATCCACCAGGGTACGCAATTGATCCCTTGCGATTTTATTGCACCGGCGATCAGTCATAATCCCTTAGGCGATCACCATCAAAAATTATTGACCAACTTTTTTGCACAGACCGAAGCTTTAATGAATGGTAAAGGAAAAGATGAATTGATTACAGAAGGAACAAAAGAAGCCCTTATTCCATATAAAATATTTCAGGGTAACCGTGCAACAAACTCTTTCCTGGTTAAAGAGATCACGCCATTCTCCTTGGGTGAATTAATTGCTTTGTATGAACATAAGATCTTTGTACAGGGAATTATCTGGAACATTTATAGTTTTGACCAATGGGGTGTTGAATTAGGTAAACAATTGGCTAATAAAATATTACCTGAATTACAATCCGATGCACCGGTTACTTCACATGATTCTTCAACTAACGGATTGATCAATGCGTATAAAAAAATGCGCAAATAATTGATAGTTACTGCATAAAAAAATCCTCTCGTTTGAGAGGATTTTTTATTTTATACTAAGTTTGGTTTTACCATTTATCAACTTCTTCCGTACTGCCGTTATCTACAGGTGTTATGTTTTCTACAGGAATGATAGGTGCTGGTTCAGCTACTATATCAGCTGTAGTTTCTGCTGCTTTTGTTTCAGGAGAAGCACCATCTTCACCTTCGTATGGATTATCGTGGTTGAAGGCATCAAAATCAAAATCAGGCATAAGATCGGTTTTCACATAATCAACTGCTTCGATCAACCCTTTAATAAATTTATTGAAATCTTCTTTGTATAAAAAGATCTTATGTCTATCGTATCCGTCAGAATCAAAACGTTTACGGCTTTCTGTAATAGTTAAATAATAATCGCTTCCACGAGTTTCTCTTACGTCAAAAAAATAGGTCCTGCGTTTTCCCGCTCTGATACGTTTGCTATAAACGCTTTCAATTTTTTTGTCGTTGTTGTTTTCGTTGTTGTCGTACGCCACTGTTGTAAAATTTAGGTTTTGGTTCGGGTAAATAATTTGTCCAAAGCAAAGATATAGTTGTTTTTGAATTGGCAAAATTTTGGAGAACCTGATTTTAAGGGTATATAAGGCTTATGTATAGCTAATTTCGGGAAATATCATCGTTGGTATCTTCCTGGTTTTGCTGGCGGGCATACATATCTGCGTAGTAACCGTTTTTTTGTAAAAGTTGGTCGTGTGTGCCTTCTTCTACGATCTTTCCTTCATCGATCACTATAATCTTATCGAACGTGATCAATGAAAATATGCGGTGGGTAATGATTATAGCTGTTTTCTTATCCAGGTATTCATTCAATCCATTCAATATTTCCTTCTCGGTTTTAACATCTACAGCGCTTAAACAATCATCAAAGATCACAATTTTAGCTTCTTTTATCAAGGCTCTGGCAATAGATATTCGTTGTTTTTGTCCCCCACTTAATGTCACCCCACGCTCTCCTATCAGGGTTTCGTATTGATGTGCAAAATGCTCAATCTCATTGTGTACACTGGCTTGTTTAGCTGCTTTTACTATTTGTTCCTGCGTCGCATCATCATATCCAAAACGGATATTATTGCTTACGGTTTCACTAAATAAGAAGACATCTTGTGGTACATAACTTATTTGCGATCGCAGGTATTCAATATCGATCTTGGTTAATGGTGCGCCGTCATACATGATCATTCCTTTCTGCGGATCATACATCCGTAACAGCAATTGTGCGATAGTAGATTTTCCTGAACCGGTTCTTCCTACGATCGCTATTTTTTCTCCCGGTGCAACTTGTAAGGAGAAATTTTTAACAGCGTTAATTCCCGTATGCGGATAAGTAAAATCGACGTTGGTAAAACTGATATTGCCTGTTAACGGCGGTTTAATTTTTTCGATAGCATTTTGGATAGTTGGCCTGGTTTGCAAAAATTCGTTGATACGTTTTTGGGAGGCAGCAGCTCTTTGTATCATACTGGCTGTCCATCCAATGGCACTTACAGGAAAGGTGAGCATTTGAATGTATAAAACAAATTCAGCAATGGTACCAACTTTGTTATGTATCGGGTCGTGCACATAATCCAATCCGCCCACCATAATTGTTATCAGTGTGCTTAACCCGATCAATAAAGCAATGCTTGGGAAATAGATGGCTTCTGTCTTAGCCAATCCTAATGCGTTCTTTCTGTATTCTTCACTATTTTTTGTAAAAAAGCCAAACATGGTTCTTTCCTGAACGAAAGACTTAATAACCCTTATTCCACTGTACGATTCTTGTGCATTAGTCGTGAGATCACTTAATAATGCCTGGATACGTTCACTTTTTTTATGGATAATTGTATTAACAAAATAGATCGTAAAAGCTAAGATGGGCAAAGGCGATAAGGCCACAATCGTTAACCTGGGACTGGCTTTTACCATAAAGTAAATACTGAACCCGATAGTTACAGCAAGGTTTACAACATACATAATTGCAGGGCCAGTGTACATTCTTACCCTGCTTATATCTTCGGAGATGCGGTTCATCAGATCGCCGGTACTATGCGTTTTGTAAAAATTAGTATCCAGTTGCTGGTAGTGTGTAAATACCTGGTTTTTCTGGTCATATTCTATTAACCGGCTCATTACGATGATCGTCTGCCGCATTAGAAACATAAAAAAACCACTGATAACAGCTAATATTAATAGGGTGATGCCACTCCATAAAACTTTTTCACCAAATGATTTTGCTTCCAGATGATTGATGATCGCCTGAACAATAATATCGTTCTGATTATTGTGTGTTGTAGCAACAGTACTATGATCGGCTTTATTGACAACAATATTTACCACATACCCTGTAAGCTGTGGAGAAAGTATCCTGAAATAATTCGTCAGTACAACAAATAAAATTCCTAAAAGTAGCCGCCAGCGATAGTTCCAAAAAAAGCGATTGAGTGAAGCGAGATGTTTCATTACAGCAAAAATAAACCAATACAAGTGAGGATTCAAAAATAGTATCCGAGTCTGTTTTGGTTTATTTGATGAATGGCAACCGCGGTAAACGTTTAATTTCTACTTTTATTGTAACAAGCGCTGGTATTGATGATTTATTTAAGATTAAACAAAATTTTAGATATTTTATCTGATATTATTGTTATGTATAGATAATATTTTTGTAACATTGTAAACGCGATTTACGCTATTCTCGAAAAAAACATTCAATTACCAAAATTTTTAAAACTATGTCAGTAGACAATTCTCCGCAAGAACAGTCAAGTTCAAAAAAATGGATTACGATTTTGTTGATCCTTTTATTAGTAGCAACCTGGGGCTACATTATTTATGATAAGAATAAAACCGGCGAAGTGATTGCACAACAGGCTGGACAAATTACTACAGTTACAACTGAAAAAGATTCTTTGCAAACTTTATTTACTGCAGAAACAAGCCGCTACGACAGTTTGAAAACAACTGATATCGACAAAGACAATCAAATCACTGCTAAAGACAAAGAATTAGCTGATAAAGAAGAGCAGATCAAAAAATTGTTGTCAAAAACAAATTTAGATGCGCATCAATTAGCAGAATTAAAACGTAAGATCAAATCTTTTGATGCTCAAATTGACGGATACGAAAAAGAAATAGCTGAATTAAAAGCTGAAAATGCTCAATTAACTCAGGAAAAAGCTACTGTAATCAATCAAAGAGATTCAATTAAACAAACATTTGATTCTACTAAAAAATCAAATGACAGTACTATTGATGTTGGATCAACTTTACATGCATCTAACTTCTCTGTAACTGGTGTTGATGTTAAAAACAGTGGTAAAGAAAAACAAACAACAAAAGCTAAGAAAGTAAACAAACTACATGTTTCTTTTGATTTGGATGAAAACCGTATTGTTGCTTCAGGTGCAAAACAATTGTTCATTTGCATCACTGCTCCTAACGGAAAGCCTTTATCTGTTGAGTCTCAAGGTTCAGGTACATTCATTCCAAGAGATAGCGCTGAAAAAGTGTATACTCAAAAAGTGGAAGTTAACTACGTTCAGGGCCAGCGCCAGACAGTTAATACTGATTGGAAAGGAACTAACTTCGAAGTAGGCGCTTACAAATTAGAGATCTATGAAAATGGATTTAAAATCGGTGGCGGTACAGTTGCTTTAAGAAAAGGCGGTTTATTTTAATTAATAATAATCTCTATAATAAAAAAGGTAGTCTGTTTTGCAGACTACCTTTTTTATTTAATATTGAATTGTATATGGAAAATTTCCAACTGGTCTTGTAATATTACTTATCAGATATCATCATCAAGAAGCTTTACCAATTGCAATAGCTCTTCCATCTTGTACCTGTTACGATCATTGTCAAAGCATTTGCTCAACTCTTCCAGCAAATACTGAATAATGCGTTTGTTGTTCATCTTTTTAAAATACGAAGTAGTCGGTGGTACAGAGATACGCTTGAAATAATTTTCAACATCTTTATGAGAATATATTTGTCCGTTCAAAGGATCTATGTAGAAACTTATTTTCTCAGATGAATGTCCTATCGGGTTCATGAATTCGTATTGAGGATCGAAATAAGCGAGGATAAACTGCCTGGGAATATTGATTGCCCGTACAGGAATATCGAGTAATTCGCAAAGGATGAGATAAACTATGCCATTGCTGATAGCATTCCCCTTCTTTGTTTCAAGTGTCTTATTGATCAGGAAATTTTCTGGATGATCATAAGCGATCTCAGTTCCGGATAATTTGTAATAATTATATAAAATACTGGTTAAAACACTTACTTGTTCTAACGGAGTAAGGTAACTGTTTAGTTCAAGCCATACATTACGGCGTAATTTTTCAATTTCCTGAAGTGCCTGCATACTTTGCAGATCAGGATAATGATATTGAGCTGTCAACAAGGCACCTTGCAATAATTCGCAGCTACCATTCTTCCAGTGCATAAAATCTTCAGTAAGGTCGCGAAAATGAAGCTTATGTATCAACGATTCAATTCTTTCCTGGATCTCTTCATTGGTGGTATTTTCCCAAAGGTGCTCCAGGTTTGGTATAATGCCTTTTCCAAAAGAAATGATCTTATCACTAACCGTATTGTAAACGTCTACGTCAGGATCATCGATCAGATGAAAAAGTGCCGATATTTCTTTATTTTCTGTCAACTGTTAGTTCGTTAGATATAAATTTCGGAAAATCAAGTAAAAGAAAGAAGTTAAAATTTTCCACAAACGTGATTAACTTTTTACATTTTGTTATATTTTATGGTAAACGATAAATGTTGCACAAGTATTTTTTGAACAATTGTGCTTTTCGGTATAAAACTTTTAATTTGCTGCCTAAAGAAAAAAATCTGCATGAAAAACTTCAATTTCAAGATCCTTGTTCCTCATATCGTTGCCTTTTTTACATTTCTGTTATTATCTATAGTATTTACAGCTCCGGTGTTAAACGGGAAAGTAGTTGAGCAGCATGATACACAACAATGGAAGGCCATGGCAGAGCAGTCTATAGAGTTTAATGCTAAAAATGGTTATTATCCTCTTTGGACAAATAGTATGTTTTGTGGAATGCCTGCTTACCAAATCGCAATGGCACCTAAATCCTATTTCATATCAATATCTTCTTTTGCAGATATATTCACATTAGGATTACCGGCTCCCGTGTATTTCCTATTTATTGCCTGTGCTTGTTTTTATTTTTTGTGCATCGTTATAGGCGTAAATCCCTGGCTCTCTATTTTAGGGGCAATAGCTTACGGTTATTGTAGTTATGACCCTATATTAATAGCAGTTGGGCATAATACCAAGTTATTGTCAATGGCGTATGCACCTGCAATATTAGGAGCTATATTACTCATCTTTAATAAAAAATATTGGTGGGGCGGTTCTCTATTATTAATTTTCTCTACTTGTTTTATTGAGCAAAGTCATCAGCAAATTCTTTACTACACTATTATAATTGCTTTTTGTCTTGGTATATATCTTATTATAAATACAGTAAAACAAAAAGCGTATAAACACCTGGCTATTTCACTTTTGCTAAGCAGCTTCCTGCCTTTAATTGCTTTATTGATATGCTCTATGGGCTACTTCGCTACTTACGAATATGCTACTGAAAGTATGCGTGGCGGAAGCGCTCTTACCAGCACAGGTACAGGCAATAAAACAACAAAAAGCGGTTTAGATAAGGAGTATGCATTTCAATGGAGTTATGGCAAAGCTGAGGCCCTTACTTTTATAGTTCCTAATGCATTTGGTGGCGGATCTTCAACAAGTTTAGGTGATGATTCGAAAGTAGCAGATGTACTTCAAAATTCCCCAAACATACCACAACAATTAACGCAGCAACTATACCAGGCTGCCAGTGCATATTGGGGCGACCAACCTTCAACATCCGGTCCTGTTTATTTTGGTGCTATTATTTGTCTGTTATTTGTATTAGGATTGGTATTATCAAAAAGCGAACATAAATGGTGGATATTAGCGGCCACGCTTATAGGCGTTTTAATGGCATTCGGTAAAAACTTCGAATCGCTGAACTATTTTCTTTTTGATCATTTACCTTTTTATAATAAATTCAGAACACCTGCAATGGCTTTGGTGATTCCTCAATTAACGGTACCATTGCTGGGGGTAATCTTTGTAAATGAATTAGTGAGAATAACTGATAAAGAAAGATTAACTGATATCGGTAAAAAAAGCCTGATCATCGCAGGGTCAATAGCCGCGGGGTTAGTTTTATTTTACTTTTTAGCAGACTTTAAAAATGAAGAAACAAATGAACTAAGAAAGAACCTGAGCGATGCATTACAAAATAATAGTGAGTTTGTAAATGCTTATATAGGTGCTATCGTTAAAGACAGGCAAGCTCTTTATTTAGAAGATATGTGGAGAACGCTTGGTTTTCTGTTAGCTGGCGTGGCCGTTATCTTTCTCTATACAAAACAAATTATAAAACCGGGTATTGTGTATGCCGCATTAATTTTGTTAACCGCAATTGATCTGGTTGGTGTTGGCAAACGTTATTTAAATGATGATAATTTTATAGACCCTACCGATTATGAAACTGTGTATAAAGATTATAATGCAGATATTCAAATCAAAAGGGACCCTTCGTTTTTCAGGGTATTGAACCTTGCTTTTGGCGATGGAAATAGTGGTTTTCAGGTATCTGTTGGTAATACATTTAATGATGCTATAGCTTCTTACAAACACAATGCAATTGGTGGCTATAGCCCGGCTAAACTGGGAGTATTTGAGGATTTAAAAAACAAAGAGCTATTTAAAAATATTCAGGCCTGGGCCGCTAACCCAAATGCGAAAGATAGTTTTCAGGTGTTGAATATGTTGAACATGAAATATGTTATAATACCAGATCAGAATAATCCTAAGCAAACGATTGCGGTAGCTAATAAATATGCCTTGGGTAATTGTTGGTTGATTAAAGAGATCAGGTATGTTAATAATGCTAATGAAGAAATGAATGCCTTAGATAGTATCGACCCTGCAAATACTGTTGTGATTGATCAAAGCTTTAAAAGTAAAGTTCCTTTTGAACCTGTATATGATTCCTCGTCTTACATCAGGTTGATAAAAAATTTGAATGACGATATCACTTATGATTTTAATTCATCTGCAAACCAGTTTGCTGTGTTTAGCGAAATGTATTACAGCAAAGGTTGGGATGCTTATATAGATGGAAAACAAGTTGATTACTGCAAAGTAGATTATGCTTTACGAGGATTGGCTATTCCTGCCGGTAAACATCTGATCGAGTTTAAATTTGAGCCTAAATCCGTTGCATTGGGTGAATCATTTGCAAAATTCGCTAGCTTATTTGCGTGGGGCTTTTTACTACTCAGTGCTTTTATGATTTGGAAAAACAGGGCAAAGGAACAAAAAGATGTATCCTAATTTTCCAATCAGTTAACATATGAAAAATGTTCTAAGCCTTGTATCCTATCAGTTTCTTCCTGCAAAAATGGGCGGACAAAAAGGTATTGCATTTTTTAACCGTTTTTTTTGTAGGGAAGTAAAACTTACCTGTGTTACAGTACAAAGCAATGATCCGAAATTGTCTGACGGATATGAGCTATTGAATGTTTTGTCCAATAGTAAAATCAGGTATATAAATCTTTTTTATTTTTTTACGCTAAAGAAAATAATTAAAGAAAGAGAGATAACACACGTAATATTAGAACATCCTTACTACGGATGGTTAGGCATATTGTTAAAGCATTTATGTAAAATCACATTAATAGTCCATTCTCATAATATTGAAAATGTTCGCTTTAAAAGTACAGGAAAATGGTGGTGGAAAATACTGGCGTTGTATGAAAAGCTGACATATAAAAGTGCCGATATTTGTTTTTTCATCAGTGACGAGGATAAAGATTACGCTATCAGGCATTTTAATCTTGCGAAGCAAAAATGCACCACTATAACTTATGGGTTCGAGTTAAACAAAGCCCCTCTCCAGGAAGAAAAAAAAATAGCGAAGGATTTTTTGTATTCAAAATATGCGATTGATCGTCAGGATAAATTGTTGCTTTTTAATGGTACATTAGATTACAAACCAAATCAGGATGCCATTGATATTATCATCAAAAAAATTAATCCCGTTCTTTTAAATGATCACAATTTTAAATATAAAATAATAATCTGTGGAAAAGGTCTGCCGCCTGGTTATAATAAACTAATTGATTATACAAATGAAAATATAATTTATGCCGGTTTTGTAGATGATATTATCCCCTATTTTAAAGGCGCAGATATTTTTATTAATCCTGTTATTGATGGCGGCGGCATTAAAACTAAATTGGTAGAATCATTGGGTTATGATATGAATGTGGTAACAACTTCAAATGGAGCTATTGGCGTGCCTCTTAGTATCACCGGCAATAAAATGCAAATTGTAGCCAACGATAACTGGAAATTATTTGCTGCAGCCATTATTATGACAGACATTGAAAATCATATCCCTACAATATATTTTGAACATTTTTATTGGGAAGCCATAGCAAAGAAAGCAGCAAATGCCTTATCTGTTAAATAAAATATATTGTTTTGGCTAAGAGAAAATAATCAACATTTATAGGTCTTATTAGGGAATAAACTTAAAATATATCCCTATTTTTGATCACATTTAAAATAGATAATGAAAGTAGCTTTAATTACAGGAATCACAGGTCAGGATGGAGCTTATTTAGCAGAACTCTTATTAAGCAAAGGATATAATGTTCACGGTATTAAACGCCGTAGTTCTTTGATCAATACAGACAGAATAGATCATTTGTTTTTTGATAAAAGTTTATCGGATCGTTTTCATTTGCATTATGGCGATCTTACAGATGCATCAAGCTTGTTACGTATTATACAACAAACACAGCCCGACGAAATATATAACCTGGCAGCACAAAGCCATGTTCAGGTTAGTTTTGAAACTCCTGAATACACTGCAAATTCAGATGGAATAGGCGTATTGAGAATTTTAGAAGCGATAAGAATTTTGGGCCTGGAAAAGAAAACACGTTTTTATCAGGCCTCTACTTCCGAATTATACGGTTTGGTACAGGAGATACCACAAAAAGAAACAACGCCCTTCTATCCTCGTTCTCCATATGGTGTTGCTAAACTATACGGATACTGGATCACTGTAAACTATAGGGAATCTTATGATATGTATGCCGTAAACGGTATTCTGTTCAACCACGAAAGTCCGCTTAGAGGCGAAACATTTGTAACGAGAAAGATCACTATTGCCGTTGCTAAAATTGCCGTCGGTAAAGAAGATATTTTATTGTTAGGAAATCTTGATGCTAAGCGCGATTGGGGGCATGCTAAAGATTATGTTGAAGGTATGTGGTTAATGATGCAGCAGGAAAAGCCGGAAGATTTTGTATTGGCTACCGGAGTTACTACTACAGTTAGAGATTTTGTTAAAATGTCTTTCAGTGAAGCAGGAATTGAATTAGAATTTACGGGAACAGGTGTTGACGAAAAGGCGTTTGTAAAAAAATGTAATAATCCAAAATATCAATTGCCGACTGGTAAACAGGTAGTTGGTATACATCCTCGATATTTTAGACCTGCTGAAGTAGATTTATTAATTGTAGATCCGTCTAAAGCAAACAAACAACTGGGCTGGAAACCAAAATATGATTTACCAATGTTAGTAAAGGAAATGATGGAAACAGAATTAATAACTGTCGATAAAAAATAAACATTCAAGCGCATATTATTCCTTAGAATGCTTAATTCACCTGTTATATGAAAGTTGTAATTTTTGCTGGAGGTTTAGGAACAAGGATTAGCGAAGAGACAGACATTCGCCCTAAACCTATGGTTGAAATTGGAGGTAAGCCTATTCTTTGGCATATTATGAAAATGTATAGTCATTATGGATTTAATGAATTTATTATTTGCTTAGGATATAAGGGGTATGTCATTAAAGAATATTTTATGAATTATTTTTTGCATAATTCAGATATATCTATTGACCTGGCTAATAATAAAATGGAAATACTCGGAACTAAATCAGATAATTTTAAAGTTACTTTAGTAGACACTGGTTTAAATACAAAAACTGCAGGGCGCTTGCAGCAGGTAAAAAAGTATATTGGTAATGAAGATTTTATGCTTACGTATGGTGATGGTGTTTGCGATGTGAACATTGCGGATCTTGTAGCCTTTCATAAAACACATAATAAAATTACGACAGTAACAGCTATACAATTAGAAGCTAGGTTTGGCGGAATGGATCTTGCAGGTAATAGTGAGGTGGTATCATTCAGGGAAAAAGCTAAAGATGAAGGAAAGTGGATCAACGGAGGTTTTTTTGTATTAAGGCCAGCAGTATTTGATTATTTACAAGGTGATATGAGCAATATGATGTGGGAAGATGAACCACTTGAAAAACTTGCGAATGATAAGCAGCTTATGGCTTTTCAACACAATGGATTTTGGAAATGTATGGATGCGTTGCGTGATAAACTAGAGTTGGAAGAACTTTGGAAAACTAATACTGCAAAATGGAAAAAGTGGAATTAAACAAAACACTTGATAATTTTTATCGCAATAAAAAGATTTTTGTTACCGGACATACAGGATTTAAAGGAGCATGGTTGATTAATTGGCTTCATATATTGGGTGCAGAAATTAAAGGTTATTCTTTACCCCCGGAAAACGAATTTTCCCTATTTAATATCACAAAATCAAACCTGCAATTCGAGAATATTTTTGCCGATATTAGAGATAAAGAAAGGCTTAAAAAAGAGATCAATAATTTTCAACCCGATGTTATTTTTCACTTAGCAGCTCAGGCTTTAGTTAGACGTTCCTACGAGATCCCTTCCGAAACATTCGATGTAAACGCAATTGGAACAGCAAATCTATTAGAATCCGTTATTCACCTTAATAAAAAGTGTACAGTCATTGTAATAACAACCGACAAAGTTTACGATAATAAGGAAATTGATTACCATTACAGAGAAGAAGATATACTCGGTGGCTACGACCCTTATAGTGCCAGCAAAGCTGCGGCAGAAATAGTGACAAACTCTTTTAGAAATTCTTTCTTCAATATAAAACAATACCAACAACATCAAAAAGCGATAATTAGCGCACGTGCAGGAAATGTAATTGGTGGCGGAGATTGGAGCAAAGACAGGATTATTCCTGATATTGTGAGAGCTTTGCAAAATAATGAGCTCATTGAAGTAAGAAACCCTAATTCGATTAGGCCATGGCAGCATGTTTTAGAGCCATTAAGCGGCTATTTACAATTAGCCATCTGTGCATATACAGATTATTCAAAAGTTTCGCCTGCATATAATTTTGGCCCGCTTCCCAGCGATCATTTACCTGTAAATAAATTGGTCGATATCGCTATAAATAATTGGGGAGCAGGTCACTGGAAAGATATTTCTACTGCCGATCAGGTACATGAAGCCGGACTGTTAAAACTAGATATTACCAAAGCTGGAAAAGAATTGAACTGGCAACCCAAATTAAACAGTCAACAGGCAATTGAATGGACAATTAACTGGTATAAGAAAAATGAAATGGATTTGTTTAATTTTACTTTAGATCAGATTAAACAATATCAGGCAAAATGAAATTTACAGAAACAGTTTTAAAGGGTAGTTTTATAATAGACCTTGATCTGTTTCAGGATGAAAGAGGTTGGTTTGCAAGAACATTTTGCAAACATGAGTTTGAGAAAATTGGCCACACAAAGGAATGGGTTCAGTTAAATCATTCTTACACTGCACAGAAAGGAACGATACGAGGAATGCACTATCAAGGAGCTTCTTTTGCTGAAATAAAATTAGTACGATGTATATCCGGTAAAATTTTTGACGTAATTATTGATTTACGCAAAGATTCATCTACCTTTTTACAATGGGCCGGGGTTGAATTATCGGCTGAGAATAAACGAATGTTGTATATACCGGAAGGCTTTGCACATGGATTTCAAACACTGAGTGACGATTGCGAATTGATCTATCATCATTCTCAATTTTATCAACCTAATGTTGAAGCGGGTATAAGATATAATGATCCAAAGATTGCTATTAACTGGCCATTGCCGCTATCAAATATTTCAAAACGAGATGAGGAACATCCTTTTCTCGATAATAATTTTAAAGGAGTATAATTTATGAATTGTAGATTTTGCAAGAATCCATTGACCGACGTATTTATAGATTTAATTAATTCGCCAGCATCTAATTCATTCTTAACCAAAGATGAATTAAATGAACCGGAAGTATTTTTCCCTTTAAAAGTATACACTTGTAATAAATGTTTTTTAGTACAGGTAGATGAATATAAAAAGTCCGATGCAATTTTTGATAATAATTATGTTTATTTTTCATCCTTTAGTACAAGCTGGCTTGAACATGCAAAAAAGTACACTGATATAGTAACGGACAGATTCAAATTAAATGATTCCTCTTTAGTTATTGAAATAGCATCTAATGATGGCTATTTATTGCAATACTTTAAACAAAAAAATATTCCTGCTTTGGGTATAGAACCTACAGCCAATACAGCCGAAGCAGCTAAAGCAAAAGGAATCGATTCAATAATTGATTTTTTTGGAGTAAGATTAGCGAAAGATCTGGCAGCAAATAATAAAAAGGCTGATCTGTTATTAGGTAATAATGTACTCGCGCACGTACCCGATATAGTTGATTTTGTTGGCGGGATGAAAGTAGCGTTAAAACAAAACGGTGTAATAACAATGGAGTTTCCACACCTGATGCAATTAGTTGACAATAATCAGTTTGATACTATATACCACGAACATTTTTCGTACTTATCTTTCTATACAGTTAAGCAAATATTTGAATCCCAGGGATTAGAAATGTTTGATGTAGAAGAAATACCAACACATGGAGGATCATTAAGAATTTATGCAAAACACAAAGAAGATAACACTAAAGAAATTTCAGAAAATGTTAAGAAATTAATAGATCAAGAAATTACGAAAGGACTTAATACACTCTCCTACTACAATAATTTTCAACAAAAGGCAACTAAAGTAAAATTAGGTATTACTGAGTTTCTGATTGATCAAAAAAAAGCAGGTAAAACAGTTGCTGCTTATGGCGCCGCTGCAAAAGGAAATACGCTTCTGAATTATTGTGGTATTAAAAACGATCTGATAGATTTTGTAGTGGATGCAAACCCTCATAAGCAAAATAAATTTTTACCTGCAAGTCATATCCCTGTTGTTGCCGAAAGCCATCTGAAACAACAAAAGCCCGATTATGTTATTATATTACCCTGGAATTTGAAAAGTGAAATAACAAAACAGCTATCTTATATTAAAGATTGGGGAGGCAAATTTGTCATCGCAATTCCTGAATTAGAAATACTATAAATGAAAAAGGTATTAGTAACTGGCGCCACGGGTTTTATTGGGAATTATGTGATTGAAGAGTTGTTGAAACAGAAGTTGTCGGTTATTGCTACGTCATCGAATATTCAAAAAGCAAAAACCTATAGCTGGTTTGATAAAGTAAAGTATATTGAATTGGATCTTAAAAACTTCGACGATGCTACTGATTATTTTCAATTCTTTAACGCACCCGATATTTTAATTCATTTAGCCTGGGAAGGCTTGCCAAATTATAAAAGCGATTTTCATTTAACCGAAAACTTACCCAGACATCAATCTTTCCTGAAAAATATCATCAAAAACGGACTAAAAGATATTACTATAACTGGTACTTGCTTTGAGTACGGGATGCAGGAAGGTGAATTAAATGAGGAGATGGAATGTAGCCCCAGTAATGCTTATGCGATAGCCAAAAACGAATTGCGGATATTTATAGAAAGTGTAAGAACTGAATTTTTACTAAATATGAAATGGGTCAGGCTATTTTATATGTTTGGGAAGCATCAAAACCCAAATTCCTTAACTTCGCAGCTCGATAAAGCAATTGAGCAGAATGCCGAAACTTTTAATATGAGTGGCGGCGAACAAATAAGAGATTTTTTACCTGTAGAAACAGTTGCCGACTATATCGTTGCAATTTCTCTGCAACAGAAAATAAATGGAATAATTAATTGTTGTAGCGGACAACCAATAACTGTAAAACAATTTGTTATTGATTATTTGGCTAAAATAAATAAAACGATAAAATTGAATTTAGGTTATTATCAATATAATAATTTTGAACCTATGAACTTCTGGGGAAATACCGAAAAATTAAAAAAAATAATAACTACATAAATATTAATCTCTTTATTACTTTATTTCAATAATTATATACACTTATGCATATTCGTAAAAGAACTACTTGCCGCGTTTGTGGTTCGGCTTCGTTGACTCCCGTAATAGATTTAGGCCCTCAATACTTGCAAGGATCATTTGTGAAGCCAGGTAAAGAAATGCCTTCAAACAGAAAGATCAATTGTTCCTTACTACGTTGTAATCCACAAATAGATGAGAATGCTTGCGGCTTATTGCAAATGGAACATAGCGTGCCTTCTGAAATTTTATATGCTGCCTATTGGTACAGAAGCGGTACTAACGCTACAATGCGTAATCATTTAAAAGAAATTGTTGATAGTACATTAGGACTTCTAAAGAAGGATAATTGCACTGTATTAGACATTGGTTGTAATGATGGCACGCTACTAAATTATTATCCTGCAAATTGGACAAAATTCGGCTGCGACCCCAGCGACGTTGCTCAGGAGGTAAAAATAGCAACTGTTGTTCAGGATATTTTCCCTTCGCCTGAATTATCAAAAGCTATTGGTGATAAGAAAATGGATATAATAACATCCATCGCGATGTTTTATGATTTAGAAAGTCCCGTTGATTTTGTAAAAGACATTAAAAGGTTTTTATCGCCTGAAGGCATATGGGTTTTTGAAATGAGCTATATGCCGCAAATGCTGGCATTAGATAGTTATGATACCATCTGCCATGAGCATTTAGAATTTTATAGTCTGGCAGTATTGGAAAAAATTGCAAACATGGCTGGCATGAAAATTTTTAAAATATCTTTCAATGACATTAACGGAGGAAGTATCCGTTGTTATGCTACGCACAAAGAAAGCAGCTTGTACTATAACAAAGCTGATCATAAACTGATGAATGATGTCAGGCAAACAGAGTTTGACTTAGAACTGGATACCGATAAACCATATGTTGCTTTTCAATACAGAATAGAAAAAGTGAAAAATGAATTGCACGACCTATTAATTAAATTAAAGAACGAAGGTAAAAAAGTTCATATTTATGGTGCATCTACAAAAGGTAATACCATTTTACAATGGTGCAATATCAATAGTATGTTGGTAGAATATGCAGCAGAACGAAACCCCGATAAATATGGAGCTTTTACCTTAGGAACTAATATCCCAATTATCAGTGAGGAAGAAAGTCGTGCAATGAACCCGGATTATTACCTGGTACTACCCTGGCATTTCAAAGCTGAATTTATAGAAAGAGAAAAAAAAGCTTTAGAAAGAGGTACAGGTTTTATTTTCCCGATCCCAACAATAGATATTTATAAAAAGTAGAGCACTACTATAAAGTAATTTTACAATGAATATAAAACGAATTTTTAATAAGTGCAAGAAAGGATTGGATGTCATTTTTTTAAATGCAAAAGCGACGTATTCACAAACGGGAGAAGATATAATTATCGACTATTTATTTTCTACTCTTAAAATAACTCATCCTACTTATTTAGAAATTGGGACAAACCAACCGAAGCTATGCAATAATACATACAATTTTTATCTTCGTGGTTGCAAAGGTGTTTGTATAGAACCTGACATTACAATGTATCAGACTATCAAAAAGCAAAGACCAAACGATATCCTGTTAAATATAGGCATAGGCATAAACAATGAAGATGACGTTAACTTTTATATGTTTCCGGGAGAAGTAAATGGCTGGAGCACTTTTTCTAAAGAAGAAGCTGACATTCGAAAAAATGAAACAGGTATTAATTACGAGGTGAAGAAGGTTCCACTTAAAAATATTAATGACATTTTTAAAAAATATTTTGCTCCTCACCCCAATTTTATTTCACTGGATGTTGAAGGACTTGATCTGGATATATTAGAATCAATTGATTTTGATACCTATCAGCCTGAAGTAATTTGCGTGGAAACCATTACATTCGGTTACCTCAATAATTCAGAAAAAAAGATAGATAGTATTAGCCAATTCATGCATTCCAAAGGCTATTTCACATACGCTGACACGCATATCAATACAATCTTCTGCCTTAAAAAATTATTTAGTAATGGGTAATACAACTGCTATAATTTTTGGCGCTAACGGACAGGATGGTTTTTTTTTAAGCATCCTGTTAAAAAAAAAGGGGATCAAGGTTATAAATATATCACGTAAAAATTCAGACGTATGTGGAGATGTTAGTGATTATGCTTTTGTAGAAGATCAAATAAAAAAAAATCAGGCAGACTACATATTTCATTTAGCAGCGAATTCAACTACAAGGCATGATGTGTTATTTGAAAATCATGAAACAATATCTACCGGAACACTGAATATTCTTGAAGCTGTAAGGTTACACAGTATTAAATCAAAAATTTTTCTTTCGGGAAGTGCCATGCAGTTCGAAAATGAGGGACTCCCTATAACTGAGGCCACCGATTTTGATGGCAATAGCCCTTACTCAATTGCCAGAATTCAATCTGTGTATGCCGCACGCTATTATCAAAAGTCATTTGGGTTAAAAGTATATGTTGGCTATTTCTTCAACCACGATAGTCCTTTAAGAACAGAACATCATGTAAATCAAAAGATAGTAAGGGCCGTACAACGAATTGCCCAGGGAAGCAAAGAGCTACTGATATTAGGGAATATTGATGTAAGAAAAGAATTTAATTACGCGGGTGATATGGTTGAAGCTATATGGATATTAATAAACCAGGATAGTATATTTGAAGTTGTAATAGGATGTGGGAAAGCATATTCGATTAAGGACTGGGTAAAATATTGTTTTGAAAAAGTAAATTTACATTGGGAAGACCACGTAAAATTAGAACAGAATTATATACCCGAATACAAAATACTAGTAAGTTCACCTGAGAAATTAATGAGTCTAGGATGGACGCCTGCAGTCGATTTTTATCAGCTAGCTAATATGATGATGAATGAACAATAAAGAAAAGATATTAATATTATTTCATGGAGAGCATATCGCCTATTCGCCAACATTAATTCAATTGTGCGATGAGCTTGAAAAAAAGTATGAGGTAACTATAACTGCAGAATATCCCCGTAGTTTTAATAACCAAAAACTAACAAATAAAAATGTTCTCTATCACAGATACTTCCATGTAAAAACGAGGTATTTTTATTGGCTACTTTTTCAATTTATTTCACTTTTTAATGAAGAAGCTAAATATTTCAAGAAAAATAAATTAAATTATAAACACTATTTTTTCAGGTTCCTGTTTATTAAGAACATTATTAAGAAAAATAAGTTTAAAGCAATTATCAGTATTGATACATTGAATGCTTTATTCTGTTCTATCCTGAAACAGAAAACTGATTTTTTATCTTTAGAATTATGTGTTGATGAACAATATTTCCCATTAATAAATACTGATTATATTAACTGCGTAATTATTCAGAGCCCGGAGCGATATGAATATTTGCTTAAAGAGAAAAAGCTTTTAACCTTTATCGTACAAAATTCTCCCAATTTTAAGGAAATTGAAATAAAAGAAAAAAGACGTGGATTAATATATGGTGGTTCCGCATATGATGAGCTGGGTTTTTACCATTGCCTTAAGTATTTAAATAAATATCCTGATGAAGTAATGACCGTTCAGGGCGCTATCATGAAAAAAGATAGTGATAAGGTTAACGCTGAATACAGCAATTTAAAAGACAGATTAAAAATCAACAATAAATATTTAGAAAATGAAGAAGTTGTCGAATTCCTATCCGATTATGAAATTGGATTTTGTTTCTACAATTTTGATGTGCCTTCGATCAGAGATAATTATTTTAATTATGCAACTGCCCCTTCGGGGAAAATGTTTAAATATTTAGCTGCGGGTGTTCCGGTTGTTTGCAGCAATATTATCGGTTTTAAGTTTGTAAATGAATTTAAATGCGGTGTAACTATTGATACAATGGAACCCGAAGATATCCGAAAGGCTATTCTTACTATCAGAGAAAATTATCAGTTGTATGTCCAAAATGCAATTAAGGCAGCCAAACATTATAGTTTCGACAAAGCAATTGCCCCCTTTCTACAATTGATAGATAAATCATAAAGTGGACAACCTAGAGAAAAATATTAATCAATTTAGTATTATACTGCCCGTTCGCAACGGTGGCAGTTATGTAAAGGAATGTATCAACAGTCTTTTAAATCAAACATATAAGGAGTATAATATTATTGTGCTCGATAATTGCAGTACTGACGGTACGCTGGAGTGGCTGCGATCTTTACAACATCAGCAGATTGAGATAATTCCCGCAGGCAGGCCCTTATCAATTGAAGAAAATTGGTCAAGAATAAAAGATATTAAAAAGAATGAATTTATTACACTTATAGGGCACGATGATCTGTTATCCCCCACTTACTTGTCAACAATCGATACTTTGATCAAAAAGTATCCTACAGCAAGCCTTTATCAAACGCACTTTACGTACATCAATAGTACCGGAGAAAAAGTAAAGGATTGTTTACCAATGGCTGAAGTACAAGATGCCGCCGCATTTTTAAACTGTCAGTTCTTAAGAACCCTGGATAGTACAGGAACGGGCTATGCAATGAGGAGTTTTGATTATGATAGACTCGGAGGAATACCTAATTACCCGAACCTCATTTTTGCAGATTATGAATTATGGGTACGACTTACCGGCTTGTCATTTAAAGCAACATCAAATACTGTAGCTTTTCAATATCGGTTACATAATAGTGTATCTAAGCTTACAAATGCCATTCAATATCAGGCCGCTTTTTTACAATACTGCAAATTTTTACTGGAATATAAAAGCGGCAAGGAAGATGTGAACAATGTGATACAAAAAAATGGATATCGAATGCTTGATTTTATTTGTGCATCATTATCGCATAGATTATTGCAAATTCCAAAAACTGAAAGAAATAAAAGTGTAAACGATTTTGTAAAAGAATGTATAGAGGTATCGAAGGAATTGTTGGGCGATAAAAACAAATTCAATCCTTATCGGTCAATATCGATATTGACCGCCATTTTGATCGATAATTCCCGATTCGGATCATATCTATTCTCCGCATACAGAAAATGGAAGTACAACAGAAGTTAACTCAATACCCTTCTATAAAAATTATTGAAATTTGATTCGCCAAAATGTTCTACTGCAAATCGATAAGTTCTAAGTTCTATTGCTTTTCTTAATTCAGGGTCGTTGAGTAATAATTCGATCAACTCAATTGCTTGTGCAACTATTTTATCATCTTCTTTTTCAGTTATCAACATACCTGTTTCTTTATGCGTTATATAATCAGGTATACCGTCTACATCTGTCGATAATATTATTTTTCCTCTTGCCATCATATCCATTACAACCAACGGCAGACCTTCATAAGCTGAGGTAAGTATTAACATATCTGATCTCTCATATATATTCTCTAACTCTTTTCTATCGCCTACTTCACCGAGTATTGTATAGATAGCAGGATTAGTGGATACAAAAAAGGATGCGACATCTCCCACAAGTGTAAAATGTACCGGCAATTTTTTTGAATACGCAGTGTCTGCTATTTTAGCCAATAAGTATATTCTTTTCTGAGGTGCATTGCGTCCTACAAATAGAATTTGCAGAATGTTATTTTCTACCCGTTTATAAACCGGTATTTCAACTTTATTATCAACAAAAAACAATCTGTCAAAATATTCTTTCGGCAAGTTATTTTGCCTGTATAATTGTTCAGCATCACGTTTTATTTTCGGCGTGCTAAATATTCTTATAGTAATATCTTTTATAAACGCCTGTGAATAATTGAACCAGGTATTTAAATGGCATAACTCTACTTTTTTTACCGTGTTTTTTACATGTGGTACTATCTTATAAAAATAAAGAGACTCACCTCCAAATATCACAGCATCAGGACTGCTATTGATCCATGAAGCCAGTACGCCTCTATAGAAAATATTTACAAAATGATATGCCTTATTATCTATTTTATTATGCAGGTCTAATATATCAACACCCTCAATGTTGAATAAGGGTAAAAATTTGTTGTTCTTTGGCTTTTTTGAAAAAATGATCAAAGGATGTTTATCCTTAATGCATTCCGTGATCTCGGCATTTACTTTTATCGAACCGCCAATATCTGCAGCCGGGAAAAATAAAAAATGACTATACTGTTTATTGGGCTTTTTTAATTTACCATAAATCTTTCCTATAAAAACAATGGGCCATATTAGCAAAAACTCAATATGCCGTTTTAATATAGATTGTTTATAAGTCATTTATTACTGTAATATTTTTTTAAAAGTCCCGGTAAATAAATGGAAGAGAAGTGAATATGTAATTTTTTTAAGATTGGCATTATTAGGCCTGTATCAATAAAATAAGTATGTCCCTTGTCAAGCTCAGTATAAATAGCCTTTTTATTAGTAAATGTTTCGATCTCTTTTATAATATTCTTTACTTTATAGTTTTCAGTATTGGCGATATTGATCACACTATTCTTATATGATCCCATTGTAATAATTTCATCGATGATCGAGTACATATCATC
>JABDBG010000001.1 GCA_013288745.1 Bacteroidota bacterium | reverse complement strand
TAACACATGGCGCAACGGATGGTATGAAAATAGCCGTGAGTGTAATTGCCATGCTGATCGCTTTTTTAGGATTGATCGCACTGGTTAATTATCTACTGATGAAGATCGGGGTATTTTGTCACCTTGATTTTAGTTTGACGCTGGATTGGCTCTTCGGAAAAATATTTTCTCCCATGGCCTGGTGCATGGGTGTGCCTGTGCAGGATGTTCCGAATGTTGCTACAATGTTAGGAAAGAAAATTACAGTTAATGAATTTGTTGCCTTCACTGATCTTACACAAACGATGGTACATAATAATGCCGGACTATTAGTGAAAGGTTATCAAAATACGATCTCTGCAAAATCTTTACTGATCGTGAGTTTCGCCATCTGCGGATTTGCTAATTTTAGTTCAGTAGGTATGCAGATCGGCGGTATCGGTTCGCTGGCACCGGAACGCAGGGCAGACCTAGCAAGGCTCGGCATGAAAGCGCTGCTGTGCGGAACATTGGCTTCTTATCTGTCAGCAACGATCGCAGGATTATTGATGGGATAAAAAAATAAACATTGGATAAGCTATTAAAGAAGATAACAAATTGCAAAGAATGCGCGCCCTATCTTGAATTGGGCGTTCGCCCCATTATTTCTGCAAGTCCGAAAAGCAAAATTATTATTATCGGGCAAGCGCCAGGCCGCATTGTACACAATACCGGCATTCCATGGAACGATAAAAGCGGCGATAACCTGAGAAGCTGGCTGGGCGTTGATAAAGAAACATTTTACAACCCCGATATTTTTGCTTTGATGCCCATGGGATTTTGTTATCCGGGAAAAGGTAAGTCCGGCGATCTTCCGCCAAGATTGGAATGCGCACCGTTATGGCATAATTTATTATTGGCTTTTATGAAAGATGCACAATTGATCTTATTAGTAGGACAGTATGCGCAGAACTATTATTTAAAAGACAAAGCAAAAGATACGCTGACAGAAACGGTTAAAAATTTTAAAACCTATCTCCCTAAATATTTACCACTACCGCATCCATCGCCGAGGAATAATATCTGGCAGGCAAAAAATAAATGGTTTGGAGTAAAGCTGTTGCCTTTGTTGAAGGAAGAAGTTGCGAAGATTATCTGAATCGTTGATTGAAGTGGATTTGCGTTGATTGAAGTTGATTTGGAAATTTTTATCTGAATTGGGATTCGTCCGATTTATGGATTAATAGGATTTGCGAATAAAATACTTACTCTTTTGTCTTGTCATTCTGAGCGTAAGCGAAGAATCTAATGCTACACTATCAGTCTGTTGCTTTAAGAATAAGATGCTTCGTTCCTCAGCATGACAAAAAGAGTACATGGATCATTGCTTTATTATACATTTTAACTTCCTTATTCCTTATTTTTTGTTTCTTATTTTTTATTTGAAAAATACCTCACGATCCCTACCGCCGAAACAATTGTCCAGCTAGCTTCCATTATCACAAATGGAATATATTTTAGCATGATAGATGCCGTACAGGAAATTCCTGCACCGATAAAATTTAAGAAGAGGTAAAGAAAGCCATCAGATTTTATTACATTACTCACGTTCAAAAAGAAAGCAATTAATAAAATAGCTACGCCGATAAAACCTATCCAGTCTGTTGCTGTCATAGTTATTTATTTTTTCTTAGCAGGTACAGGTATAAATTTTCCGTTTTGGTTCTTGCCCATGGCGTTTTGCGTAAAAATGTTAAGCTTGATTTTATACTTGGATTGCTTTTAAAGCAATTGATATTGATCTGTTCAGCTAAATATTCCCAGCCATAGTTTTCTACCAGGTAGTTCATGATCTGTTCGAGTGTGATATTGTGGAGAGGATTGTTCTTTTGCAGTTCCATAATTGTGTTTTATTGATCATATCAAACGCATCGAAGAATCTAATGTGATATCATCATCCTCGTCATCGTTTAAAGGGGCACCAACTTCTATCATGATATTATCAAAATGAAAATAGAAACCAAAATTATCCCTCATTTTTTGTGGCAGGCGTTCAAGCACAATGCCGCCGGCTTTTAATTTTTTATAGATCTTTGTAACATATTGCGGGTCATCTAACATAAAACCGATATGAAATGCATCAGGGTAGGCGCGATTGCTTTTTTGATTCATGCCGGCATTCATCAGCACCAACTCAAAATCATCGGCACCTTTTAAAATGGCGATCATATTGTTTCCTTTGATCTCGACGCATTTAAAATCGAAATAAGTTTCGAATAATTCTATTGCTTCGCTGACGTTAGTTACTGTTAGGTTTAAATGGTTGAGATACATTTTGTGATTATTATGCTATGCAAGTTATAAAACTTACTGCATTATTGGCATAAGCTGTTCTTTGGAAGGCTTGCGGATATTATCTTTTCAAATGATAGCCGTCCCTCAAGAGAAATAGGGTACTGCCAAAATTAAAAATTACGCTATTGAATACTACATTATTTACATCAGCGATCTTATCCAATTCTTTATCGATCCAAAACTCAATTCCTGAAAACTCATATTCATCAGCGATAGGATAAAAGAATATTTGCGTACCGCCATCATAAATATTTGGCTGCGTTTTATAGCTTTCGAAACGATTGACGATATCAGACATCTTCAATTTAAATTCGTTTCCACCAAAAGAAAGATAATCTATTGGTTTATCAGTATCCTCACTTGATAAAATTGGATTGATAGATGCCCAGGTAAATCTTTTATCAAATGGAACAAGAGCTCTCGACCCTCTGACCTCATTATTTGGATTTGGTTTATCTGTGCCGATCAATGCTATCATTTGGTTAACCGTTAGCAGATTTTCTTTTTTTAAGATGGCACAGATTGTATCAAACCATTCTATGTCTGATTTGCTTTCTAGGTCGGTTCTTAAATTTTCTGTGGATAGCATTGTGGGAATCTACGATATAAATTAGATTTAGTTATTTGTAGATGTCCGTGCAAATTCTAATAACCTATCTACAAGTTCGGAAAGTATTGTCGAAACTTTCTTGTCTGCCCATGCTATTTCAAGAGTTTTTGCAACAGCCAATGGATTTTTTTCAAGGTCCCCTGCATCATCATAAAATTTTGATGATTTAGTTCTATATTCTTCCCACTTCGGAACACCAAATTCATTTTTAATTTTATCGGTCAAATTTGTGTGCCAACATGTAAGATTAGGTTTTATTATGTCATCTGTTGGCCATTCACTTTCTGTGTTGTGCCCCTGTAATTCTAAAATGGCTTTATTGTCTTTTTTATGTTTTATTATTTCATCAGCCCTAGTTTTATTTGTATCAGCATCATAAATTACCATTGCAGGTATACTCAAAAGCTTAGCCATTGCAAGAGGCTTTATTAATCTGTTTTTGCCATCTACTGGTACAATATGACAGCCATATTTCCTAAATTCTAAAATCTTTCCCGTTAACATTAGATAAGAGATTATATAAGCAACATCTTCATTCCCTTCCACTAAAAATAAAACTTTACAAAAAAACATTTCATTTATTATTGGGTTTAATGACGGATAAAGTTTTGCAATCATTCCTGACTCTTTCAATAATTTTTCTCCAGTATTGTTTAATTCTTTTGATAATGAATCGTATGATAGACTATGTACAGAAGTATAACTTGGATTCCCACATTCCCTTACTATTCGGATTTTATCAAAACTATCCCCAGGAATAAATAATGGGCTATGTGTACAAAGCAGTAATTGTGCACCTTTTTCTGATAAATCAAGAAGCGTTTCTGCTAGATATCTGGCTTGTGGGGGATGTTGATATATTTCGGGCTCTTCAATTCCCATTATTAACGTTGGAGAATTTTCGCTATCTAATAGCGCCAATTCTTGTAATAAAGCTAGCATATATGAACGTTGAAGTCCATGCCCAAATCTAGATAAATCTGCTTCAAATCCTCTTTCACCAATTTTTATATATGCCCAAGGTTCTTCTACTTTTATTGATTTTTCAGGGTCTTGTTTCCATAATACTTGTGCACTAATATTTGGATGTGCCCATGATGTAAGTCTATTTTGTAATGCTTTTGAAATGTCATCAAGTACTGATTGTTCTGCATCTAACAAAGCTTGATATTCATTTCTCGTTTGATTTCTAATAGCGGCAATTTTTTCATCAAAGCTAATTTTCGATCTAACTGTTCTTGCAAGTAATTGACCTAATGCAGAAGTTTTTGATTCCTCACTTTCTTCTGTTGCATCTTTTGATGCAGAAACAAAGACCCACTGGATGTGTGGAGCAAGCTTATTTGAACCTCTTGATATGCCATAAAATTGATCTTCACTTGGAATTAAAACACATTTTGTTGGATTAGCAGCTTCATATTCTTGTAAACTTGCAGCCATATCGTCCTTGGTGGTAGCAGATCTAAGTCCATTATGTTTTGATTGAAGGTTTACAAATATTTCTTTCAGCTCACTTGCTTTTGCATTGTTTTTTAATGCTTCAAAATATCCTCTAAATTCGGTAAAGCCTAACCGATTACCATATTGTTTAACGTCAGCCCTTTCATTTGAGGAATCATATTTTGCAATTGCTGTTACAATAAGTTTATCTTGTCTTACATAATCTGATAGGCTTTCTTTTGCTAGTGCTGATAAATTATTAAATGTTATCGTTATTCTTATATCTTTTGATGTGTCTTTGTGATGAAAATCGTTTGCCGTGAGTTTGCTTAAATCCGTCCCACTATCTTTATATTCTCTAAAGAAAATGTTTAAAGCGTTAAATACTGTTGATTTACCTGCTCCGTTAGGGCCAACAAAACAGGTATAGTCATCAAGCTGAATTGTTTCTTCTTTATATGAACGAAAGTTTTCAATTTTTACTGATTCAATTTTCATGGAGGTAGATTGTTAGGGGTGTCATTACAAAACGTAACAATCAAATATACGTAACTTATATAAAAGGGTACTATTAGGCATAAAAAAACTCCCACAAAAGCGGGAGTTTCAAAATATGCTAACTGTATATATTACTTAAGTGCTTCGATCTTTTTTACAAAATTAGCTTTTGGTTGTGCACCTACTAATTTGTCTACTACCTGTCCGCCTTTTACAAAAAGGATCGCAGGGATACTTGTGATACCATAGTTAACAGAAGTCTGCGGATTGTGATCCACGTTTACTTTACCAATGTTTACTTTTCCTTCGTATTCCTTAGAAAGCTCTTCGATAACCGGACCGATCGCGCGACAAGGGCCGCACCATTCTGCCCAAAAATCAATTACTGATAATTTATCTGAGTCTAATACTTTTTCCTGGAAGTTTACGTCTGTGAATTCTGTTGCCATGATTTATATGTTTTTAAATTGTCTGTTTGTTTAGAATCAAATTTACATCCAAATTATTGAATGTGTTGTAATGACATATACACACTGCCAAATAGATTGTTAATTTCCCTTGAAACGCAATAAAGACAGGGTTGATGTGATGATTTGGAGATTTGGAGATGTGTTGATTGTCAGCATACTGTCATGCATATTGTAGAAAAATTGCCTTGCAAATCATCATCACATTTTCAAATCATCACATCACCAAATCAATTCGTTAAAACACTCACCTCAATATCCGGGTTCTCGTTCAAAAATACTGCCATATCATCGTTCATGGTGAAACCTTTTTCTAAGGTGTACATGCCGAATTTATAATTGTGGCGCGTATCTACGATATTGAATTTGATAGATGTTTTGCCGGGGTTTTCTTTGATGTTCTTTTCTATAAAAGTTACGAATTCTTCTTTAATGAACTGCGGCTGAATTTCTATCGATACCTGTTTGGTTAGGGTAGGCTTTACTGTTTCCAGCAAATGTATCTTCGATAGTTTGAATTCGTATTGATCACTGTTGTACCTTGTCTTAAATCCGCCTTCTACCAAAACGATCATTCCTTTTTCGAGGTAGTTGGTGTATTTCACATAGTCTTCGCTCCATAGCATGAACTCTGCTTTGCCACTGTAATCTTCTATTGTTAATATCCCGAAGTTCTTGCCTGTTTTTGTTAGCCTGTGTTGCGCGTCTACCACCAAACCTGCTACGCGGAACTGCCTTGATGGGTTGGGATGTAAGTTCACTGCATTTTTAAACTCAACATATTCCGCCAAGGGCGTAATGCTGTAATGCTTCATCTCGAATTTGAAATTGTCTAATGGGTGTCCGCTCATGTACATGCCCGTTACATCTTTTTCATAATCGAGCTGTACTGATAAAGGCCATGGTTCGCAGATAGACAATTTGGGCGGTGTAATTTCCGGCATCTGCATATCACCGAATAAGGTGTTGGCAGAACTGGAAGCCTGCGACTGAAACACGCTGCCGAATTTCAATATCTTATCCAATCCCTGTACATCGCCCGGAGCCGCATAAAAATATTGTGCCCGGATGATATCTTTAAAACAATCAAAGGCACCGGAGTAGGCGAGTGACTCAAGAGATTTTTTATTGGCTGCCCGCTGGTTGATCCTTTTTGCCATATCGTAGATCGATACGAACGGGCCGTGTTTGGTTCTTTCCAGGATAATATTTTCAATGGCATTTTCGCCTACGCCTTTTAAACCGCTGAAACCAAAACGTATCTCGCCCTTCATGTTCACCGCAAAACCATTTTGTGATTCATTGATGTCCGGACCGAGTACTTTCAATCCCATGCGTTTGCATTCTTCCATAAAGAAAGTGATCTTGTCAATGCTGCCGGCATGGTTCAACACCGCGGCCATGTATTCACTCGGATAATGCGCTTTTAAATAGGCCGTTTGATAAGCCACAAAAGCATAGCAAGTGGAGTGAGATTTATTGAAAGCGTATTGGGCAAATGCTTCCCAATCCGTCCATACTTTTTCTAGAATGTCTTTGTCATGGCCTTTCGCGGTAGCACCTTCAACAAACTGTACTTTCATTTTATCCAGTACCGCTTTTTGCTTTTTACCCATCGCTTTACGCAACACATCGGCATCGCCTTTACTAAAACCGGCGAGCTTTTGAGAGAGTAACATTACCTGTTCCTGGTAGACAGTAATACCGTTCGTTTCCTTGAGGTATTCTTCCATATCTGCCAGATCGTAGACAACTTGTTTCTTGCCATGCTTGCGGTCGATAAAGTCGGGGATATACGACATTGGCCCCGGGCGATACAAGGCATTCATCGCAATCAAGTCATCAAATTTATCAGGCTTCAGCTCGCGCAGGTACTTTTGCATACCCGGACTTTCAAACTGAAATGTACCGTTTGTATCGCCTTGCTGATAGAGTTTATAGGTCTTCTCGTCATCTAAAGGAATATAATCAATATCTATTGTAACTCCATGATTTTCTTTTATTAAGCGCAAAGCAGTCTTCATGATACTAAGGGTTTTTAAACCCAGGAAGTCCATTTTAATTACGCCTGCTTCTTCGATGGTATTGCCCTCGATCTGTGTTAACCAAAGCTCAGATTCTTTGGATGTTGCCACCGGTAAAAGATCGGTCAGGTCTTTTGGCGCAATGATAATAGCCGAAGCATGGATACCGGTATTTCGCACCGAGCCTTCCAGAATTTCTGCTTCGTGGAGGATCTTGCTATTGAGATCGGTACCATTGTAAATCTCACGCAGCTTCTTTACATTTTCCGCATCATCACCTTGCAAACCTTCTTTTTCTTCTAAAGATTTTTCGGTGCTTTTGGTTTCTTTGGCTTCTTTGTTGGTCATCGGCGCATGCAATAATCTTTTCAGATTAATGCCCGGTCGCTCAGGGACCAATTTAGAAATAGCCCTGCTTTCTGCCAACGGCAGATCCATAACCCTTGATACATCGGCGATACTTGATTTGGCAGCCATTGTACCATAAGTGATGATCTGTGCTACCTGTTCTTTGCCGTATTTTTTAACTACGTAATCAATTACTTTTTGACGGCCCTCATCATCAAAATCCGTGTCAATATCGGGCATGGACTTACGTTCAGGGTTCAAAAACCTTTCGAATAGTAAGTTGTATTTGATAGGATCAATATTGGTGATGCCGATGCAATAGGCCACGGCACTGCCTGCAGCGGATCCACGGCCCGGGCCGATGAATACGCCCATATCTCTGCCGGCCTTAATAAAATCACTTACAATTAAGAAGTAACCTGCAAAACCCATTTCTCGAATGATGCGTAGCTCGAACTGTAAACGCTCTTCGCTTTCGGGTGTTAGTATTTTGTAGCGTTCTTTAGCGCCTGTCCAGGTCAAATGCTCCAGGTATTCATCCTGTGATTTAAAATTGGCGGGCACTTCGAAGAATGGTAATAAGATATCGCGCTTTAAATTCAACAGTTCCACCTTATCAACGATCTCGTTGGTATTGTCGATCGCTTGAGGGATATCACCAAAGAGTTTGGTCATTTCTGCTGTGCTCTTCAAATAGAACTGATCGTTAGGAAATGCGAAGCGTTTGTTCTTCGTCATTACATCATCATCGCTGAACTCGCGCATGGCGGGCGTAGATTGCTTTTCGCCGGTGTTGATGCATAACAAAATATCATGCGCATTAAAATCTTTCTGATCCACGTAATGCGAATCATTCGACGCAATAACTTTTACATTGTATTTTTTAGCGAACTTCAACAGCACTTCATTCACTTTTTCCTGTTCGGGAATGCCGTGGCGCTGCAGCTCTACATAATAATCTTCCTGGAAAATATTCAGCCACCATTTAAATTCATTTTCGCCTTCTTCTTCGCCTTTCTTTAAAATGGTTTGTGGCACCAATGCACCGAGGCAACACGTGGTGGCAATTAATCCTTCGTGGTATTTATTGATCAGCGCTTTATCGATGCGCGGATATTTAGAGTACATTCCTTCGATATAACCGAGTGAAGTAAGCTTTACTAAATTCTTATAACCAATTTCATTCTTGGCTAGTAGTATCTGATGGTTGCGGGGGTCTTTTTCATCTTTACTGAAAGTTTTCCTGGTCCTATCTGTTGTGATATAGAATTCACAACCTACAATTGGCTTTACTTTTAGCGTGCCATCATCATTTTTATGGTTGTAAGCTTCTTTTACAAATTCAAAGGCACCGAACATATTACCATGATCGCTGATGGCGAGGGCGGGCATACCGTCGCTGATCGCCTTTTTATACAGGTTTTTGATGGATGCGGCTCCATCTAATAGCGAAAATTGCGTGTGAACGTGTAAATGGGAAAACTTCATAATGTCTCTTACAAATATCGTTACAAATCGCCTTTTTTTCTAATAGGGTTTTACACATATGTGCAGTTATTGGTACCCAATTAGAAGCAGTTTTACACATCTGTTAGCATTTCTACTACAAATTTTTGCAAAAAATGGGTTTACCTTTGCGTTTGTATTAAAATATATTGGCACTTATATAGTACTTTAACCAAATAAAGATACAAGGCCAGAAGAAATCATCTACGCAAAGGTAATAAAATGTAAGTTTATAAAAGTTGAAGGCCCCACTTCACAGTGAGGCCTGATAATTTAGCTTGTATTTGAGATTTTGTTAATTTTCCTCCCTTTCACGGATCTTTAGTAATTCTCATATTAGGTTTTTAAGAACCACTATTGATAGTAGTGGTTTTTTCTATACCTAATATAGAACAAATTTTCGAAACTGCAAAATGCGCAGAGCAGTATTTTAATAGTGCAACAGTACTTTTTAGCTAACAAATGTAGGGAATAGTAGTTTTATGTTCTGAATGAACCAAAACAACAACCTAATCCAAATATTTGAATACTTCTCCGACAATCAGAGGTGTATTGATCTGCTGGTAAGGTTGAGATGGAGTGAAGGAATTATGTGTACATTTTGTAAACATAACAAAGTATATAATCTAACAGGTAAGAACAAAAGATATAAGTGCGCAAAGTGTTTAAAGCAATTCTCTGTAATTAAAGGAACAATATTCGAGAATAGTCCTATTACCTTACAGAAATGGTTCGTAGCCATCTACTTAATGCTATGTGATAAGAAAGGAATCAGTTCCACACAGCTATCTAGGAATATAACTGTAACACAGCCAACAGCATGGTTTATGTTACAAAGGATAAGATTTATGTTAAGAAGCAGGATAACGAAAGTGAAGCTGAAAGGGTTAATACAAATAGACGAAACATTCGTAGGTGGGAAAAACAGAAACAGACCTTTCCACAAAAAGGTGAAATATAACAAAGGAAGAAGCTTTAAGGACAAGACACCAGTATTAGGTATGCTAGATGAAAATGGTAACATAAAAACTATAGTAATACCGAACACGAGAGCTGAAGTATTGAAGCCATTAGTCTACAAAACAATAGAAACTAATAGTATCATAGTAACAGATGAATGGAAGGCATACAAGGGATTAGATAAAGACTATACACACTTTGTAGTAGATCATGGTAGATCTCAATATGTAAACGATCAAGGGTTTACAACTAATCCACTTGAAGGAGCATGGAGCCATTTAAAGAGAATGATAATAGGTGTATACCATAAGGTGAGTCGTAAATACTTACAAAGGTATTGTGATGAGTTTGCCTTTAGATTCAATACACGGTTACTAACTGATAGCGAAAGATTTAAGTTAGCCTTATCTCATGTTGAATGCCGGTTAAGGCATCAAGACTTGACTAGAGACAGTTTGCAATTCCGATAAAGAAAGAAAAGCAGCATGTTACTGCTGCTTTATAAAAAATCAATTACGGATATCTACAGTAGTTCAGTAGAAACCCATTGTTATTTTCTACAGGAAATATCATTACACAACTTAAATGTAGAGCTTTGTTAGTAAATTGAAAGGAAGCTCCATCCTGTGGAATAGGTCTCCCATCGACTACATTTTCTGGTGGAAAGTGCTTCCCCAAGATAAAACCATTTTGATAAAGAATTGATAAGTATTGTTGAAAATACATAATCGATTGTTGAGTAGAAAATACATTTAATCTTCCTTTTTGATAACCAATCTGAATATCACAGACATTACCATATTCAGGAAGTTCATAGTTATAAAATTCATCATCCTTACCTTGATAGGTAAAGCCTTTTGATAATAAGAATGTTTTGACGGAAATGGGTGAAGGAGTTTTATTAAATAATGTTGCTATTTCATTTAGTGTTGGTCTTTGAGAATACGCTTTAAAAGACAACAACAGTAATAGCGAGAGTGCATAGGTGTACAATGATGGTTTTCTCATTGTGTGGTAATTTAGAATGTTAAGAAAATAAATAGGCGCAGTTGACATTCTTTTAGCATTCAAGGCTTACCACAGCCTATCACCCAAAGACACAACTACGCCATTATGTAGCGTATTGATGTCATAAAGTGGGTGATATTGGAAACGTGGTAATTTAGAATGCCAACCTTATGTCCTTAATACAGATATGTATCGAATTCTTTTTATATAACCATAGGCACTAAGTTTTCAGCTAAAGATATAATTTGTTAGGAAGTTTAGGTAATAAATGTAGAAAATGATTACCAAAGTAACAGTATCAATCAACGATGAAGATTGGGAATTTACCAGAGAGGGAAACCAATCCAGAGGAATAAGTAAAAAGGATAAGTCTTTTTTACAAAATGTAGTTAAGGTATTAGAAGATGCTTTGGAACAGACTAAAGGGCAATTGGGCTTATCTGGTAATGAAGGTTAAGCTATGTTTAATAGTGGCAGGTCCATCTGTATAAATAACAGTATTCCAATAACCAGAAAAGGGAGCTGCAATTCTAGCAGGGAAATATGTGAAATATTGACCATAATACGTAAACTGACCTCTATTTTTATAAATTTGAAAATTGTGGTCATCAAGTAAAATGAAATTGCATTGAGTATCACAGTCTAAAACAGCGATCTCGCCTTGATCGAGAAAAACACGGGTATGGAGAAAGTCAGACATGGGGTGTATTATTTTTAACAAAAGTAGAGAAAAGGAACAGGATTTTAACACTAAATTTGCACTTATTGGCTGGTTAAACAACTATATAAGTGCCAATATATTTATAACTGTAGTAGCGTGCAGATCAAATAATATTGATGAAAGACTTATTTTTTATTACGATCTCTGTAACCTTTTTTGCCCTGGCACCCGTATGTGCCAAAGCGCAGGATAGTACCTCAACCGATCTATCTGCCAATACAAGCAAGCCAAAAAAATCACCCAAGTTTATTGATAATATTGAGCTTACTCCCCAGGCTTCAACCGATGGAAATGATTATAACGGCAGCGAGTCCGTAGTAATGCCTGCGAAAAAGGTTGATATTAAAACCGTGAGTGCTGAGAAGGCCGATGAAACAGTAATTAGTAAGACACATAAAGATAAAAGCATAAGCAAAACCTCTTCGATGAGCGGAATGGCTGAAGAAACTTATTTAGAGAACTGCTCCTCCCTGCAATTTAAATATGCGATACTTACTGATCAGGACGTTGAGTTGGTAAAGGATACGGCACTTTATTCTTTTATTGATAGCTGGATGGGCACACCTTATATGTATGGCGGCAGTACAAAAGATGGTATCGATTGCAGTTCTTTTACTTCTACATTACTGCAGGCGATATTTAATTTATCGGTACCTCGTACCGCAAAAGAACAATATGATGCCTGTGTAAGGGTGCATAAAAATGACCTGCGTGAAGGCGACCTGGTTTTTTTTAAAACTCAGGGAAGCCGGCGTGGTGTTAGCCATGTTGGTGTGTATATCGGTAATGATTATTTTGTACACAGCTCAACCAGCAGCGGTGTTATGATCAGTAATTTGGATGAAGATTATTTCAGTGCCAGGTTCGTATCCGGCGGAAGATTGAACTAAGCTTTCTTGATTCCCAATTTCTTTTGAAGTGTCCACCAAACGGGTAAAACATCGCTCGATAGTTTTAGCGATAGCGTGCCTGCCATGTACAACGCTATAAAGACAATACTTCTTATCATCAATATCCAAAAACCGTGGTAGTTTTTAAATAAGAAATAGCAGCAATAGTAACAGGCAATGCCCAACAAAATGGTATACAATGTTTGTATGCTGAAAGGTTGCAGGTTGAATTTTTTCTTCAGAAATACAAAACGGATCGCATTGTAAACGGTGAATGAAAAGAGATTGGCGATCGCCGGTCCAAGTACACCGTAATAATATTTAGTAAGAATGTAATTAAGCGGGATAGTAATCGCTAGTAATATAATGCCCGTAAAAAAATCAAATCTCCAGGAAGTAGATGTTCCTATGACCTGTGCGTTAACGCCAGTGCCCATATCTACGATGCGCATCAAGCCAATAAAAAAGAAGATCCATTTTGCGTCCGCATAACCGCTTTGCATATGAAAAGCAAAAATGGCGTCTGTAAAATTCAGCCATATCAATGCAAATGCGCCAACCGCAAATATCAATTGGTTAATACAGGATTGCCTGTAGATCTTTTCGATCTTTGCCAGATCCTTATCTTTCCACGCCTGGGATAGCGGCCCGATGGATGCAGATATAATACTGCGCTGTGGCGCCTGCATAATACTTGCGATATATAATGCAAATGTAAAAACTGCCAATTGTGATAAGCCATCTTTTAAAACAGAAGCGATCAGTACCTGGTCAAAAATACTTGCGACAAAATATACCAGTGTTCCACCATATATAAAGGATATCAAAACAAGTATTTTTTTGAAGAATTTTTTTGTTACAATGCTTACTGTAAAATTAAAATGGACCTCGCCTTTTACTAAAAGATAAACTAATAGAATAATAGCGACTGCCAGGTATTCAAAAGCATACAGTTTGATGAACATATCAAACTTCGCCAGCACGCCAACAAAGGTCAGCACAATTAAAATAGTAGTGAACATGCGGAACTGTACTTCGCGCAGGTAATTGGTAAATACAGATTTTTTTAACTGCCAGGCATACGCTTCTATAATGGAAAACAGCGTAAGTCCTAACCCAAAAGGAAATACCCAGTTATAATATTTTACAAAATCGGGAGAGTTTTGTCCGAATTTCCGGATCACAACATCTTTAAGACAGATACCCGCAATGGTGACAAAGCAAAAGCCGATCATCGTAAGTAAGATCGCCCAGGAAAAAATATCACTTTTCTTTTTGTCCAGGTTATCGTTGTAATACGGATAAAATTTATACACGTAGGAAGGCATACCCAGATTGGCGAATGAATACATTAAAGTAGCCACTGCCATAAAAATGCCCGTTAAACCGTATTCTTCTTTTGTAAAACCACCTTGTCTTGTAAACAGGTAAGTATTGATGAAGCCAAGTCCAAAGCCGATATACACCACCACGGAAGAAATAATGCTTTGCCTTCTTATCTGCGACATAAATAGATTTGCTGCTAAATTACTTTACCTTTTTTGTATTGATGTAGAAATTTCTGTTGATAGAAAAATTTACATCACCTTCAGGATACATACTGATCGATTTCCATTGCTCTGTTGGTTTAATTGGCCAGTTGCCTTTAAAATTAACGGTAATGGGCATATTGAATCCTTTTATACAATTCGTCCAACGATAACTCAAGGTATAACCATCGATCTTATATTCCAATGTAGGTATCTGTGTCGTTCTTAAATACTGATCAAATACTTTTGACAGATCGATATGCGATTGATCACTGATATAGCTTTCAATTTTTTTTGTAGTTACTGTCTGGTGATAGAATTCAGTATTTAATCCACACAAAATTTTTCTGAACAGACTGTCATTATTAATTACCTGGCGGATAGTGTGGATCATATTGCTTCCTTTGAAGTAAATATCTTCAGGAGGTTCTTCATTAACACCATAGTGTGAGATCATTGGTTTTTTATTCTCGATCAGTTTTCTCACACCAATTTCATAATCGTCAGCCGCTTCTTTGCCATAATAATATTCTGTGAATAATGTTTCCGCATAACTTGCAAATGCTTCATGTATCCACATATCGGCAATATCATTGGATGTAATACTATTGCCAAACCATTCATGTGCGCTTTCATGCACAATAATGAAATCCCATTTCAATCCCCGGCCACTTTTGCTCAGGTCCTTGCCCAAATACCCATTTACATAATCGTTTCCATATGCAATACCACTTTGGTTTTCCATACCTAAATACGGGGCATCTACTAATTTATAGCCATCTTCATAAAAAGGATAAGGGCCAAACCAATATTCAAATGCCTTCATCATCCGCGCAGCATCTTTGAATTGTTTTTTTGCTTTATCCAGGTTATAATCCAATACCCAGTAATCCATATCGAGATCACCTTTTTCACCTTTGTATACTTCACCAAAATGTACATACTTACCTATGTATGGAACGATATCGTAATTATTGATAGGGGCTTTTACATTCCAGGTGTAGGATGTTGTACCATTACCCAATGGTTTGATTTCTGTTGATCTTCCATTACTAACGCCGATCAAACTATCAGGAACAATGATGTGTATCGTGGTGCCGCTATCGGGTTCATCACTTTGAATATCTTTGCATGGAAACCAGGCACTGGCACCGAGATCCTGACAGGCTGTACTTATCCAGGGATTATTGTTTTCATCTTTTGACCAAATTACGCCTCCATCCCAGGGTGGTTTTACTGCTTCGCGGGGTTTGCCGTGGTAGTAGATGGTTAAAAGGTATACATAATTAGGATAAGGTGCATACCCCGTAAATATAACATGGTAGGTATTTCCTTCTTTGTATATATAGCTATCGTGTAATTTGGACCATGCTGTATCTGACTGAAAATGAAAGTTAGAATACATGCTGTCAATGATCAATGGATCTTGTAAATCTATTTGCAACATATTGCCAGCAGCTATACTCCTAAATCTAATAGTAGTAATACCTGTAATTGTTTTGCTACTAAAGTCTGGTTTTACTGTTATGTCATAATGCAGTACATCCCAAAAATTCCGTTCAGGACCATTGCTTCCGCGCAAAGTATCAGCATGAGAAAAGGGCTGTGCCAGTGACGAATAAGAAACAAAGAATACGAAACAAAAAATAAGAAAGTGCCGAACAAATTTCATTTGCTAAATTTAGTTTTTTATTGCACACGGTAGGTGAAATAAGGAATAAGAAATAAGAAACAAAAAATAAGAAAGTAAAATAATGATTCTGCCTGTTTTATTAGTTTTTGTTATAAAAAAGTAATGTTAAGAGATAATTTTTTAAGATCAATTGTAAAAGTACCTGCACAAAAAAGGTACAAAACTTTTATGTTCCTTATTTCTTATTCCTTATTCCTTATTTGTTTAGCATCTTGTGCAACGCACGTTCATCCCGGTAAAAAAATATTTCATTATAACGAAAGCAGTGGCATTGCTTCTTTAGATCCTGCATTTGCCAAGAACCAGTCTGTTATGTGGGCCGTACATCAATTGTATAACACATTAATAGAAGTGGATAACCGGATGCAGCTGTCTCCATCACTGGCAAAGAGCTGGGATATATCTGCTGATAACCTCACATTTACTTTTCATTTACGCACCGATGTTTTCTTTCATAATGATGCAGCTTTTCCAAACGGAGCAGGAAGAAAACTGACCGCACAAGATGTTGTGTATAGTTTTGAAAGGATCGTTGATAAAAACACGGCAAGTCCGGGTGCGTGGATATTTAATGATCGGGTTGATTCTTCAAATGCTTTTACTGCTATCAATGATTCTACTTTTCAATTAAAACTGGTCCGACCGTTTCAGCCGATACTCGGTATTTTAAGTATGCAGTATTGTTCCATCGTTCCCAAAGAAGCCGTGGATAAATATGGCAATGATTTTAGAAGCCATCCTGTTGGTACCGGTCCCTTTCAGTTTGTTGCCTGGGAAGAAGGACAGGCGCTCATCTTGAAAAAGAATGATCATTATTTTGAAAAAGATAGCAGCGGCTATACGTTACCGTATTTAGATGGGATAAAAGTTTCTTTCTACGATAGTAAGGCGACAGAGTTCTTAGAATTTCAGCAAGACCGCTTAGATTTTATCAATGATATCGATCCATCTTTTAAAGATGAGGTACTTACTAAAACAGGCCACCTGAAAAAAGAGTGGGAGGGTAAGATCATTTTAAACACCCATCCATACCTAAACACAGAGTTTTTAGGTATTTTGGTTGATCCCGATAACGACCTAGTAAAAGCATCTCCATTACGTTTTCAGAAAATAAGACAAGCAATTAATTGTGGCTTTGATAAAAGGAAGATGATGCTGTATCTCCGTAACTCTATCGGCACTCCTGCAGAAAGCGGTTTTGTACCAATGGGATTACCATCATTCGATACAACAGTGGTGAAAGGATATAAGTATGATGTAGCCAGGGCAAAACAATTATTGAGAGAGGCGGGTTATCCTGATGGCAAAGGGTTGCCTACCATAAAATTATTAACGGTCCCTGTGTATGCAGATCTTGCAAGTTATATTGCCAACGAACTGCAACAGATCGGAATTAACATTGAGGTGGAAACAGTACAGAAAAGTTTATTGCTGGAGCAGACGGCAAAATCAAAAGCATTATTTTATCGCGGCAGCTGGATAGCTGATTACCCCGATGCGGAAAATTACTTAAGTGTATTTTACGGAAAAAATCCTGCACCACCGAATTACACGCGGTATAATAATCCCGCCTTCGATATTTTGTATGAAAAAGCTATTGCTGAAAAAGATACTGCAATACGTTATCAGTTATACCGGCAAATGGATCAGTTAATAATGAACGATGTACCGATAGTGCCGCTCTGGTATGATATGGCAATACATCTTGTACACCCGAATATTGCGGGCTTCGAAGCAAATAGTTTGAATTTGCTGGAACTGCGGAAAGTGAAAAAGTATTAATGATTGGGCATGTTCGCCATCATAAATGTATCGATCTGATAATAAGAATCCAATGCATCTGCACCTGTAAATCCATGGCCCTGGTTAGGATATAATACATATTTATTTGTAACGCCCAAGGTAGTCAGTGTATCATGTAATCTTTGAGACTCCATATACGGTACAGTGCTATCCAGTGCTCCCTGAAGTATGATTGTTTTGGGACAGGATGCATTAACATACGTCATAGGACTTGAACTTGTATACATAGATGGATTGCTTGCCGGTGTACCGCCCAGCATAAAATAAATCAGTGGCTGAAAAAAAGCGCTGGTAGCATTATAATTATAAAGATCAACCAGGTCGGTAGGGCCATAATAATCAACCACAATCTTTGGCCTTATCGGCGTTGTATATTTATACGCTTGCAGTAAGGCTAAATGGCCACCTGCACTACCTCCTAAATAGCACCAGTTTTCAGAAATGCTATAAGCTGCCCTGTGGTCATAAATAAATTGTACAGCTGCTTTTATATCCTGCTCTTGTGCAGGAAACGGATTTACCTTTGTTGTTTCATTTCCTAATCGATAATTTATATTGAAGATAGCGTAGGTTGGAAACAATGATCTAAAGCCGGGAATATCATAATCCGTCTTATCGCCTTCTATCCATCCGCCGCCATGAATCAGCAGTACTACTTTGGTTGTATCTGCGGTTCTTCCCGCAGGAAGATAAATATCCATTATTTGCTGAGGGTCTGTGCCATATGCTACGTTTAGCATTGTTATATTATCACTGGTTGGAAGTACCGCTGTTACCGTTTTTTGCTTATTGCATGCAGTGCCGTAAATAATAGCCAACAATAAAAAAAATCCTTTGTTTGATCTGACAAAATTCATAACATCCTTTTTAGTTAGCATTTATTTTTTTGCATTCTTCTTCAGTTTACTACTAAATACTTTTTCGAATTTTTCGACTTCCGGCCTTATTACGAAATGACAATAAGATTGTTGACCATTCTTTAAATAATACTCCTGGTGATATGCTTCTGCAGGATAGAATATTACAAATGGTTCTAAAGAAGTTACAATAGGTTTTTTCCAGGCGCCGCTTTTATTTAATTCTTTGATATATTTTTCTACGGTCTTTTTTTGTTGGTTGTTATGATAAAAAATAACACTTCGGTATTGCGTACCCGTATCATTCCCTTGCTTATTCAATGATGTGGGATCATGTGTTTGCCAGAATACTTCCAGCAATTCATCAAAACTGATCTTTGTTGGATCATATTCAATATTTAAACATTCCGCGTGTCCTGTTGTTCCTGTACATACTTCTTTGTAAGTAGGGTTGGCTACATGCCCTCCGCTGTATCCCGCAGTAACTTTTACCACGCCTTCCAATTCTTCAAAAATTGCTTCCGTGCACCAAAAACAACCCGTGCCAAATGTGGCGACCAAAGTATGTGGATAAGCTGAATCAGTCGTCGCGGTATTTTTTGATTGGATAGAACCAGCCTGCAATGAAAGGCTCAATAAAATGGCTGCTGATAAAAGTAGTGATCTGATCATTGTTTTATTTCAAATACGCAAAATGGGATAATGATGGATGCAGGAATAAGTATCGCTAACCAAACTTTAACAGCTTTGGAATTTAAGAAGCTTTCTTTTTTAATTTTCCGCTAAACATTTTTTCAAACTTTTCTACCTTCGGCCATACTACATAATGGCAGTAAGATTGTTCGCTATTCTCATTAAAATAATTTTGGTGATAGTCTTCTGCAGGATAAAATTTTACAAAAGGTTCCAGCGTAGTGACGATCGGACTGCTAAAGGTTTTGTTTTTAGTTAACTGGTGAATATATTTCTGGGCTATTTCTTTTTGTTCGGGATTCTGATAAAATATCACACTGCGGTATTGTGTACCGATATCATTCCCCTGGCGGTTCAATGTTGTGGGGTCATGTGTTTTCCAAAATACTTCTAATAATTCTTCAAAACTTATTTTAGATGTGTCGTAAGTAATTTCCAGACATTCTGCATGGCCGGTAGTACCGGTACATACCTGTTTATAAGTAGGATTTTCTACTTGTCCGCCACTATAGCCACTTACTACTTTTATAACACCTTCTAAATTTTGAAAGATCGCTTCGGTGCACCAAAAACAACCATTGCCTAAAGTTGCTATAGACGTATTATTATTGTTATCCATGATAGTAGTTATTATTAAATAAAGTTACGCGATCCGGCGCGCTTGTTTGCATCCAATATGCAAAAATATTGCCAATCAATTAGCTGTCAAATAAGCAGATGCCATTGGGAATTTCGATATTTTCCATCGTAATTTCCCAGTACCTTTGTCGGCAAATAAAAAGTAAAAATTACCAGGAACTGTGATAAAGTTTTTTCCCGAATCAACATTGGTGCAATTAGAATACGAAAAAGTGAAAGCTTTACTGGCAGTGTATTGCCGTACCGAATTTGCCAAAGAGAAAGCTACCAACCTACGTGTACATACAAAAAAAGAATATATAGAAACTGAGCTGCAGCAGAGCCATGAGTTTAAATTGCTAATGCAAAATGCTCAGTATTTTCCGAATGATTTTATATTGAATTTGCATAAGGACCTAAAACTGATAGCTATTCCGGGAGCTGTTTTAACGGGCGAGCAATTTCTGCATATCAGAAAGCTCGCGCATAATACCGGCGATATTTTTCGTTGGTTCGATAATGATAAAAGAGTCGCTTATCCTGCGTTAGTAAAAGTTATAGAACATACTTATTACGAAAAAGTAATTATAGAACTGATAGATGAGATACTGGATGAAACAGGCAATGTAAAAGACAGCGCAAGTGTTGAGTTGAGTGATATTAGGATGAACTTGTACAGAAAGAGAAATGAATTGCGCAGGGTCTTTGATCGGATTGTAAGTAAATTAAATAAGCTGGGGCATTTAGCGGATATTGAAGAAAGCTTTATGAATGGCAGAAGGGTATTGGCTGTCTTTGCTGAACAAAAGCGCACGATAAAAGGAATTTTGCATGGCGAAAGCGATAGCAGAAAAACTACTTTTATTGAACCTGAAGAAACAACAGGATTAAACAATGATATTTTTTCTTTAGAAAATGATGAGCGGAAAGAAGTGTATCGCATCTTGCGTGTATTAACACAAAAGCTTAGCGTATACGCATCACTATTAAAAACTTACCATGATATCGCCGGCGAATTTGATTTTGTGATAGCGAAGGCAAAGCTGGCGGTTGATATGGGTGGTAACTATCCGCAGCTATACGATAAAGCACATGTGAATTTGATACAGGCTTATCATCCTTTATTATTGTTGTACAATCAAAATAATAGCAAGCCTACGATCCCAGTTGATATCACCTTGGACGATAAGAACAGGATACTTGTTATCAGCGGACCAAATGCCGGTGGTAAAACAGTTACACTTAAAACAGTTGGCCTGTTGCAATTGATGTTACAGAGTGGCTTATTAGTGCCCGTTCATCCGAATAGCGAGATGGGTATCTTTAAACAGATCATGATCCATATCGGTGATACGCAAAGTTTAGAATTTGAATTAAGTACTTATTCTTCTCACCTGAAAAACATGAAATACTTTATGGAGAACGCCAATGGTAAAACATTGTTCTTCATTGATGAACTGGGTAGCGGTAGCGATCCTAATTTAGGCGGCGCTTTTGCAGAAGTTATTATGGAAGAGCTAGCGCACAAACATGCTTTCGGTATTGTAACAACGCATTACCTTAATTTAAAAGTAATGGCCAACAAAGTGCCGGGCATTATCAACGGTGCCATGCAGTTTGATGAAAATAATTTATTGCCTTTATATAAACTTATCATCGGAAAGCCGGGAAGCTCTTATACTTTTTCTATTGCAGAAAGAATTGGACTGGAAAAACGACTGATAGAGAAAGCAAGAAAATTAGTAGACGACGATCATTTTAGTCTGGATAAATTACTGAACCGTACCGAGCAGGATCTGCAAATAATTAATAAGGATAAGATCGAACTGCAAAAGCTCATCAAAGAAAATGAGCGATTGAAAAAAGAAATGCAGCAGGTGCTCAACAAGGAAAAACATTTACAAGAGATAGAAAGGCTACGCCATCAGAATAAAATATCGGAAGATAAATTGTCTTATTTAAAAGATATGGAACGCCGTTTAAAATCAATGGTGATCGAATGGCGCAAGGCAGAAGATAAAGGCAAAGTAGTGCAAATGATCCACGCGTTATTATTCAACCAAAAAGAAAAACTTGTTGTGAACAAACAACAAAAGAAACTGGATGAAAAATTTAGAGAAGTAGGAGGAGAGATCGTTGTGGGCGCTAAAGTGAAAATGAAAAAGAACAGGCAGGTAGCGATCGTAAAAGAAATAAGAGGGAAAAAAGCCGTGGTACAGTTGGGATTGATGCCGATGACCGTTGAATTAGCTGATCTTGTAGCCGTAATTGAAAAGATAAGCGAAACCTAAGATTTATTATATTCTCATTATTATACAATTGTGCTAAATAGTTATATTATTACCATAAAATAACCTAATTGTATAATTTTATACACTATTTACTTCATTATTTTCCTCAAATCCGCCTATTTATAGCTCAATAATGCTGGCAGCTTATTTGTCTAATACTTATAAAATTAATAAGTTTTACTACAAATACGTTTTATGAAGCATATATTTCTATTATTTATACATATTATAATAATTACAATTTCAGTAAAAGCCCAAAAATGGACAAATGGCCAAGCCGCTTATGGAGTTATTGGCCAGCGTGATTTTATTTCCGGTTCGATAAACAGGGGTAATACTCATCCTTCGAATGGGGCTTCACTTGCGGGACCGCAAATGATAATTGTTGATTCCATTACCGGTAAAGTTTTTATAGCAGATTATGGTAATAACCGGGTTTTACGATTTTCCTCTGTAGCAGCTGCGATAAATAATATGGATGCTGAAGCAGTTTTAGGACAAGAAAATTTAACAGGCTACAGTTCTGGTACTTCAGCAAGGCAACTCAGTTATCCTACAGGATTGTCTTTGGATCTTTCGGGAAATTTGTGGGTTGTAGATCAGTCAAATTCAAGAGTATTACGATTTCCAAATGCTACCACTTTTGTATCAGGAGAGGCTGCAAATATGGTAATAGGTCAAAATAAATTTACTTCAGCTAAGAACGGCACATCAGATTCCAGTTTAACAAACCCAAGAAGTATTTTTATACATGATGATACTTTATGGTTAAGCGATGCCGGTAATAACCGGGTTTTAAGGTATGATAATATTAGTGCCAAACCCGCATTTAACGCAAAGGCCGACGCTGTATTAGGGCAAATTGATTTTACAAGTAATGGTATTGGTACTACTGCTACAACGTTTCAAACCCCCATGCAAATATATGTTGATGCCGCAGGTTCATTATGGGTAGCAGATCAATACAATGGCCGGATTTTACGTTTCAATAATGCTGGACAAAAAACTAACGGTGGTAGTGCAGATGGTATATTAGGTCAGCCTGATTTTACTAGTAATAATTTAGGAACAACAAATCAATCTACCTTCTCAGCTGTAGTAAGCGGTGTATATGGAGATAATAACGGTACTATTTATGTTGCAGATCAGACTAATAGTAGAGTACTTATTTTTGAAAATGCAGCCCAAAAAGCTAATGGTGATTCTGCTGATTACGTTTTAGGACAATCTGATTTTAGTAGTCACGATGCAGGCACCAGTGCCACCGCACTTAAATATCCAATAACTGTTTTTTTTAGTAATATGCAACTGTTTATCGTTGATAATTTAAACAATCGTATCATTGTTCAGAATCCAAATCTACCAGTTACACTGCCTTTAAAGCTATTGAATTTTACAGGTAGGTTACAAAATAATAATGCTGTTTCATTACAATGGCAAACTGCAGATGAACAAGATGTAAGCAAATACGAGTTACAATATAGCACTGATGGCATAAATTATTCCTACACCCTGGATGTAACACATGCACAAAATCTAAGTAATAATTATTACAGCTATTTACATGATGATCCTGTTTTAGGGAATAATTATTATCGAATAAAAATGGTTAATAACGATGGCAGCTTTACATATAGCAATATTGTAATGATAACTGTTACTAATGACGATTACGTCATCATTTCACCTAATCCTGCAGCCGATAATATTGTAATTACTTTACCCGATACTGATAAAGCAACGGTAGCAATTTATAATTCAGTAGGGAGTTTAGTAAAAACAGAAAGGTTATATTCTGCCATATCAACTACTGATATACATAGTTTATTAACTGGTACTTATTTTATAAATATTGTCGAAAGTAATGGCAGAATAATAAATACAACTTTGATAAAAGATTAAGCAAGTCATAGATTATTCTAGATTTCCCTATTTTTGGAATGGACGTAACTAACTGTCTTAATTGATCAATGAAAATTCATGACAAATTACCCAATGCCGGCACTACGATCTTTACAACAATGAGCTTGCTGGCAACAGAGTACAAGGCGATCAATCTTGGACAGGGATTTCCTGATTATCCGATGAATGCTGCGTTAATAGAACTGGTAAACAAAGCAATGAAAAGCGGATATAATCAATACGCACCTATGAGTGGCTTGCCCGTATTACGTGAACGCATAGCCGAAAAAATACAATATCTCTATTCAACAATTATTGATTCCGAAACAGAAATAACTATAACTCCCGGCGGTACATATGCGATCTACACAGCATTAACAACAGTATTGCAACCCGGCGATGAAGTGATAGTTTTTGAACCTGCTTACGATAGTTATATACCAACGATCGAAGTCAATGGAGCCGTACCGGTTTTGATCCCGCTTCATTATCCTGATTATGCGATCGATTGGAATTTGGTGAAACAAAAAATAACAACCAAAACAAAGATGATCATGTTGAATACACCACATAATCCAACAGGAGCGGTGTTGAGTAAAAATGATATGGAGCAATTACGTGCTATCGTAAAAGATACTAATATTTTTATTTTAAGTGATGAAGTATACGAGCATTTGATATTTGATGGAAAAAAACATGAAAGTATTCTACGTTATCCTGATCTGTATGAAAGAAGCTTTGTTTGTTTTTCGTTCGGGAAAGTATACGATTGTACAGGCTGGAAAATGGGGTACTGTGTTGCACCACCCGAATTGATGAAAGCATTTAGAAAGATCCACCAGTTCAATGCCTTTAGTTGTAACACGCCTGTGCAACATGCACTGGCAGAATTTATCCGGCAAAAAGAAAATTATTTGCAGCTCGGCAATCTTGTTCAACAAAAAAGAGATCTTTTTAAAACCCTCATGCAGCCAACAAAATTTAAACCTTTGCCATCTTACGGAAGTTATTTTCAACTCTATAGTTTCGAAGATATTAGTGAAGAAACAGAAATGGATTTCGCTATTCGTTTGATCAAATGGTATGGTGTAGCAACGATTCCAACCTCGGCTTTTTATAAAGATGGCAAAGAAAATAAAGTGCTGCGTTTTTGTTTTTCTAAAACTGCCGATACCTTAAAACTGGCGGCCGAAAGATTGATGAAAGTATAAATCAGTAGTTTTTCCTATTTTTGGAGTGAACGTGAACTAATTGTCTTAATTAATCGATGAAATTTAGAAAATCTTTTCTTGCTGCTGCTCCATATCTGATCATTATCATTCTTTGTTTTGTAACGCGATTGCCACAGCTTTTAAGTCCGCACCTGATCATGGATGAGGATGAGTGCGTGGTAGGTTTAATGGCAAAACATTTAATGGAGGGCCATGTGGCTGTTTTTTTCTACGGACAATCATACGGTTTCACATTGGTCGAATCAGCAATGATCGCATTATTTTCTTTTTTTAATGGGTTGAATGATCACAGTGTTAAGCTGGCTATGCTATCACTTTGGACGATCGGCATTATCTTCTTTTATAAAACCTGTAAAGAGATACTGCTTCCCAATAATAAATTTGCAGCATGGTTAATGACCCTGTTATTTATCTTTTTGCCCGCGTGGGCAGTTTGGTCAATGAAAGCCAGGGGAGGTTATCTTACAGCATTTCCTTTAAGCGCCATATTGTTATGGTATTTGCTAAGTGATTATAAAAAATCTTTTTGGGGTTACAGTCTCACCGGTGTTTTGTTAGGGGTTATCGCTTATAGCCAGCCGTTATGGTTACCGGGTTTATTGCCTTTTTTATTTTACTGCTGGTACCACGAAGGGCATAAACTTGATTCTTTTAAAGCATTTACGGTCGGCAATCTTTCCTGCATATTGATATTTACTTTGTTACAGCGCCATGCAGCCAATTACTGGAGCCCGAAAGTATTTGATATTCATGTGCCGGGTTTATTTGACCTTCCTTCTTTATTGTTCGATCATTTGAATGCTTATTATTACCTCACGGATGTATACGCTTCACCTGTTATCGTGAAAATATATGCTGTTTTCTTTATTATTCTGATCCTTACCATTTTAGTGCTTGCTGTTAAATATGTGTTCACCGATTTTATGGGTAACTTTTTATTCATCTGTGCAGCAACATCCGTGGCTTTCACTTTAGGCTATTGTATTTTTTTGATGGACCATGCGCCGCGTTATTTGTTACCGCTGACGGGCTTTACTTTAATCGCGCTCACTATCTTATTAAATAAAATAAATAACCACCAACTAATAAAGAAAGTCGCCATTCCATTTATAGTCTTAGGTGCAGTTTGTCTGATTACTTTTAAAGATTTTGTGTTTAATGCTACATCAGAAAAACAATTGATGTCTTGCATCACCTGGTTAAACAAGCAACACATCAAATATGTATTTGCAGATGACGTGCCAACACAGTGGCAGCTTATATTTTATTCAAAAGAGTCGGTGATCTGTCGTGGCGATGATGTAAGAGACCGGATACCCAGGTATATTGATTCTGTAAATGAAGCATATAAACAAGATCCTGGAAAAACGGCTGTTGTTGATCCAACCAATGACCTGTTAGATATGGAACCTGATAATCTTCTGATGGTAGATAAATATTATATCCTTGTTCATCCCGACCCTGAATTATTGAAGGGGATGGAGTTTCATCTGCAATAGATACTACATTTTCATCTTGCTGTCGCAAGAAAAATCAGCATAATAAAATAAAAGATCAATAAGAATTTTTTTTTAAACTGTCCGACACGTATTTTCGCGCCGGAGAGTTGGCAGAGCGGTCGATTGCGGCAGTCTTGAAAACTGTTGACTGTAACAGGTCCTGGGGTTCGAATCCCTAACTCTCCGCTAAAAGCCCTTCATAAGAGGGCTTTTTACATTTCCACCTTTCTTCTAAACCCTTATCTGTAGGGTAAATCGATGTTATTTATTCTTGTTTTGGGGTAAAATAGGTAACGAAAGTTGACAATTACCGCCTCAGTACTGATTAATTGTCAACTTTAGCTTGCAAAAAGAGATCCTACAGTATAGAAGGGTTTCATAGGTTGAGTAAACTAAAAAATAAAAGCGCATTTTAATCCCACAAAAGAACTGTAAAAACAGTTCAATAGATTAAATTATTATAAAGATTAGTACCGAGTGTGTGTGAACGTTTTGGATAGTTTATTTTCTATGGATTCTATTGAACAGAGAACCGATGACCAAGCTAAGTACCCAATTATGAAGCAAATACCCAAAGAAGTTAAAATGACGATACTAAACAATATGAATAATCCAAATGAATTATTCATGCCTAAAAATATGTGATTCATAATATTATTATTTAGGTAAATAATCTATGTAAAACATACAAGTGTATTATTAATAAGACTACTGTAATAACGATTTTGCTGCTTAAATTAGTTTACAAGTAGCTAATTCTAATAATGTATTTCCAAACAAAAATGAGAGGCTCTTCCCCAGAGGTAAGGGAATTTTTAATAAGTGAGATCGCCTTATCGGCTACTTAAATTATAAAAATATTGAAATCCTCGAAGGTATTAAGTCTCGAGAAAGGGTTGCAGAACCTAATTCCCATTCCTTGATTTAGTAAGGCTTTTTAGTTCCCAAAGTTATATTTGGCCATAAATGAGCTAAAAATCGATAAAAAGCTCCAGATTGGGGAATTAAAACCCCGTTATTGGGGAATTTAAGCCCCCAGAAATTCCCCAATTCCCCATATTTTACTATAAATAATTAAGGCACGCTGTTTGTTTTTATTTCCCGACTCAGTGTTAGAGTTAGTTAGGGATTATTATAAAGATTTACCGAGCCGTAGTTTCCACTATGGCTCCTTTTTTTATCCGACCTTCTGTAAAGTGATTTTAAAATTTGGCAGTATTCTTAACTTCTGACCATAAGTGCCTTATTAAACCATCTGCCAAACCGATCTTAGGCACATAAATTTCATCAGCATTCGACCAGCGCATCGTATTGATATAGATCTGTAATGCAGGCAAGATTACATCTGCACGGTCTTCTCTTAAATTATAGGAATTAATTCTTTGTTCCAATGTAACACTACTTAATTCTTTGTAGTAATCTCTCAGTAATTCAAGTGGCAGAGGTTTGCCATCTTTCTTTTTACTCAATGAAAACACTTTATTGATATTTCCGCCACTACCGATCGCTACTACTTTTTTAGGTCCTTTTGTAAGCGCACGGATCGTATCCTTCATTTCATCCCATTCTTTTTCCTGCACCAGGTTCTTTAACAAACGGATAGTTCCTATATTGAACGATTTTTTAAAGGATAGAATGCCATTACTGAAAAAAGAAAGCTCGGTACTTCCGCCACCAACATCTATATATAAGTAACTATTATTCTTATCAAGTGCTTCGGCAATATGGTTCTCATAAACAAGACTAGCTTCAAGATCACCACTGATCACTTCAATTTGTATATCTGTTTCCAATCTTATTTTGCGGATAATGTCTGCGGAATTTTTTGCATCCCTCATGGCGCTGGTAGCGCATGCTTTTATATGAGAAACACCATAAGCATTCATCAGGTGCTTATACGCTTTCATGGTCTGGATAAACATGCCAATTCTTTCTTTAGAGATAGTACCCGATTCAAATACGTCAAATCCCAAACGGAGTGGAACACGCAGCAGGTTTAATTTATTAAATTGTACTACACCCTTACTATCTTTCGAAACTTCAGTGATCAACAATCTCGCAGCGTTACTGCCTATATCTATTGCGGCTAATCTCAATACAACTTAATTTGGGCAAAAATAACTGTCAGTAGCCAGCTTGCTTGTTTTAAATATCCTCTTATGTGGATAATTTGCGAAACAGGTAATTGTATATCTCTACCTGTGAGCGGACTTTTTTCTTGTTACGCGGATTTATGTATTGATTAGTAAGGTTGTTATCCAATATCCTTGCTTTTACATTATCTGATAACTGTATCTGCAGAATATCTTTTAGCTCTTGTTGAATTTCTTTCACATAGATCGGGCAGGCGGCTTCTATGCGGTGATCAAGGTTACGTACCATCCAATCTGCCGATGATATATATATTCTTTCTTTACCATTATTATGGAAGATCATCACCCTTGCATGTTCGAGGTACTCATCAATAATACTAATGGCTTGTACCGGCGCTTTGAATTTTTTGTTTTCGGTCAGCATGCAACTAATACCGCGAATCACCATTTTAATTTCTACACCTGCTTTTGCAGCTTCATATAATTTATCGATCAATAATTCATCACTGATAGAATTAAGTTTTATAATGATAGAAGCGGCTTTACCTTCTTTAGCATGCTTAATTTCTTTTGTGATCAATGTATTGATAGTACTGCGCATACTAACAGGACTCACTAACAAAGTTTTGCATTCATCTAAAACATGCATTCTTGTTTTAGGCTGTTCTAAAAAGTGGAAGATGCGATGTACATCGTCCATGATATTCTTGTTTGCAGTCAATAGGGTATGGTCGCTGTAAAGCTTAGCTGTTTTTTCATTAATATTTCCGGTGCTTACAAAGCCATAATGTACAATGCGGTTCTTGATCTTCTTTTTTATCAGGCATAATTTGGAATGCACTTTCATATCAGGTACGCCCAGTAATACTTGTACGCCTGCTTCTTCAAATTCTTTTTTCCATTCGATATTTGCTTCTTCATCGAACCTTGCCCTTAATTCTAGAACGGCTGTAACCTGTTTGCCATTGCGAACCGCATTGGTTAAGGCATTTACAATTTTTGAACGGTTGGCCAGTCTGTAACAAGTGATCTTGATACTCACAACATCCGGATCAATCGCAGCCTCACGTACCAGGTCGATCACGCTATCAAAAGAATGATAGGGCTGGTTCAACAATACATCTTTCTTCAAAATAACATCCGTAACGCTGGTTACATTTTTTAATGCAGGATGCACGAATGGTTTTTTACGTGAACTTTTCTTTTCAAAAACAGACTCCGGAAAGCCCATGAAATCTTTAAAATTATGTATCCTGCCTCCAGGTATTAAATTGTCTTTTTGTGAAAGGCCCAATCTTTTAACGAGGTAAGTTAGTAGCGCTCCATCTATTTCTCTGTCATACACCAAACGAACAGGCTTTCCCTTTTTACGGTTTGTAATTCCTTTTTCAATTTTTTGGATAAGGGAAGTGGATACATCGCTATCAATATCAATTTCGGCATCACGTGTTACTTTGATGATATGCGCAGAGAATTCATCATAACCAAAGAAAGAAAATATCTGTGGTAAACAAAATCGGATGATATCTTCCAGTAGAATAATATTTTTTTCATTTTGTGCCGAGGGTAAAATTATAAATCTCGGTAAACGCCTTGCAGGCACAGATACCAATGCAAACTTATCGGCAATGGATTTATCTTTTCTTGATAAAGTACAGGCTAAATAAATTGATTTATCGCTTAGGTTAGGAAAGGCCTGGATACTTTCTATCATCAACGGAACAATATTACCGCGTACTTCTTCGTCAAAATAATCGGTAACAAATTTTTGTTGCGTTTTATTTAACTGGACATCATTGATCAGAAATATTTTTTGCTTTTTTAATTCCTTTAATATTTCTGTCCAGATAATATCAAACTCTTTTTGTTGTTGAATTAGTTTGCCCTGTATCTCTGTCAATATTTTTCCCGGCGAAGCTTCAAGGTGCATATTGATCTTGCCACCAACTTCTATCATGCGTTTCAATGTGGCAACCCGCACACGAAAAAACTCATCAAGATTATTAGAAAAAATGCCTAAGAATTTGATCCGTTCAATTAATGGGACTGTGTCATCAGCGGCTTCTTGTAATACCCTGCTGTTAAAGGAAAGCCAGCTTATATCTCTGGCAATGGTCTTGCGTTTTTGCATCGGTTTTATTATAAATCTGTAATGGCTGCAAATTGCATCAATTACAAGTATACCAATATTAATTTATAGTTAAGGCGTATTAACACTCCATTATAAAAACGCCGGATAAATTTATTTATTTTAATAAAAAAATAAGGACTTTTTTTGCTTTTTTTCAAAACGATTATAAGGTATAACTTGCACTCGCAATAAATGATATTGTAAGAGATGACAAAAGACAACCGTATTAATGTACTGAATATAGGATTGATGTTGGTAAGCTGTATTGCAGCCTTCATTATGCCTTTTGAGGTTTTTTTATTTGCCTACGCCGTAATGGGGCCTTTACACTACCTCACAGAAATAAGCTGGCTCCACGATAGAAAATATTTCGCCACAGGCAAATATGATTTTTTGGTATTATTGATCATTGGGGTATTGATAACATTACAATCTTTAGCTTATCAAACAGGTTTTGTGGAGCATCTTATAAAAGAATATGATCTGGACGAAGTGCCGGCAATTTTTAGAAATGATTTTTATAATAAAATAATGTTCGTCGCTTTTTTTGGCGCAATATTAATGGCGTTCATACAGAATCGCATCATTAAAGTTGTTGGCTTATTGCTTATTTTAATTATTGCTAACGCTATATTTTTACCTAACAGCGAAGATAATCTAACCTTCTTTTTAGCAGCCTTGTTACCAACGCTCGTGCACGTGTATGTATTCACAGGTATTTTTATTTTATACGGTGCATTAAAAAGCAGGAGCCAATCAGGATTGCTTTCTTTTGTTGTATTTATATTATGTCCGTTGCTGTTGTTTTATTTATTTAGAGATGAAAGTTTTGTACACGTTACCAATTACGGAAGAGATGCTTATATCGGTGGCGGAAATGGCTTCGCCAGTCTGAATCAGGAGATACTACAAAAATTCTTTCATGTAAGCTTTCCTACAACAACCAATGCCAATGGATACGAAGTGCCCAAAGCAGCAGATATGTCTGATATTTTATTTAATTCTAAGCTCGGCATTTTACTAATGCGTTTTATTGCATTTGCGTATACCTATCATTACCTTAACTGGTTTAGTAAAACTGAAATTATCCGCTGGCACAAAGTTCCTAAAGCCCGTTTTGTGGTAGTGATCATATTATGGGTAGTATCGCTCGCGATCTACGCGGTTGATTATGCAAGAGGTTTGGAATGGTTGTTCTTCCTGAGCTTTTGCCATGTGTTGCTTGAGTTTCCGCTCAATTTTACTTCAATGGCGGGGATAGGGAAAGAGCTAAGCAGTATTTCTAAGAGTGGATTTAACCCTGGGGTAGCAGCAGCTAAATAACCCTTATTACTTACGAACATAAAATTTACCATTAGTAACTTGTTTTACAGGAGAACTTGGTTGTCCTTCTAGAAAAATAGGACCCTGAAAAGTTCCTGTTACTGCAGAATCGGTCACTGATGTAATAGTAATTGTAAAAGGAAATGCGGTAGCTTGGTTTTGTACACTTTCAAAGTCTTGAGAATCATTTTTTGGATGAAATGTAAAAAATGCATGACTTGAACTGTCTGCAGGTAAATTACCATAAGTTCCTACCTCTAGATCGTCATAACAGGGTGAAAAAAAGCTTAGTGCTATATAATCAGAATCTGAATAAAAGAGTGTTTGACCTACCTGAAACTCTGAATAGCCCGCATTTGGGATTGGTAATATTCGACTAGTAATATCACTTTGAAAAACGGAATGTACTCCATCAAGATCGAATGTAACAGAATCAGCGAAGCTGTTGTAATCTATCGCAGGGGCTAACGGATTTGGACAAATTATAGGAAATAAATTCGAATCACTAGGATTGTCATTACTTTTTGGATGTGTATTGTTTTTTCTGCAAGCAAACAACAGAGGCAGAAAAATGACTATAAAAATTATTTTTCTCATATAACATCGTTTTTATTTAGGCAGCACCTATTAAAACTACGACTATATTCTAACTTTTACCTGATTTTCTTTTACGTTATTTTTATTGAACAACACCGCCAAGCTTATCGTCCCCAATGTCAAAATGATAAATGTAGTAGCGCCCCACATTAACCAGCCAAAAGCTTCTCCAATACTTCCTTCAATTTTATATAATTGCAATATTAAAAATATGGCAGTAGGAAAAGTGCCGATACCTCCCGGTGTAATGATCATTGCGAGCGTTGCTAATGTTAGTACAGAGCAGGCTGCACCGATGCCTAAATGAGATACTTCTTTAATAGAAAAGAAGGCGATGTATATTTCCAGGACGTATGTAGTCCATATAAATGCGGTGTGTAACAAAAAAGCCTTTTTTCTTTCAAGATTCTTTATCGTAGCAATGCCTTCTGATAAACCGTTAAAAAAGTTTTTTAATTTTACAACAAGTCCACTGTGTGCATAGTGTTTAAAAAGCAGTCTGCATATAAATACAATTGCAGTAATACACAAGCCACATACCATCGCTTTTGCCCAAACCGGTAATCCTGTTTGATTACTGAACATTTCATGAAGCGATCTTTCTACAAAACCTCCCACCAGTTTATATTGTATAAAAACAGTGATGATAATAAAAGTGATATAGCAGAGCACATCAAAAATTCTTTCGGCAACGATCGTTCCTATTAATTTTTGAGGAGCAATTTTTTCATACTTCCCCAGCAATGTACATTTTACAATTTCTCCTAAACGTGGTACAAAAGAATTAATAAGGTAGCCGATCATTAAAGAACCAAATACAGTAGACAAAGATGTTTTGTAGCCTAAATGTTCTATCAATAATTGCCAGCGAAGTGAGCGGCTTATATAACCTGCCAAAGCCACGAGCGTAACAGGAACTAATATCCAGTAATGTGCAGTAGATAGAGCAAAAAGGAATTGTTGCAATTGAGCAGGCGTCATTGAATGAAACTGCCACCACACAAGCGCTATTCCTCCGCCGAAAAAAAAGATGTATTGAACTATTGAAGAAAGTTGTTTTTTCATATAATTAGCCGGTACAAATTACAGTTTTCATATCATAAATGATGAAAACAAATTCCAAAGAATAAATCCCAAAAAATAAAACTCGATATTTGGAATTTGAATTCTTGTTTTTTTGGATTTTATAATATGATGTTATCGATCAACCGCACATTATTTAAAAAGGCTGCTGCTAAAGTAACTAATGGCGTTGAGCCGTTCCAGTTATCGATCAATTCAAGTGTTGTCGCATCAGCAATCTCAACATAATCTACTGTGAAACCTTTTGCAGTTAGCGTTAGCGCTGCTTTTTCCTTGAGCTTTTGCAAATTACCGGGTTGTATATCTTTTTGTATAGCCTGTAATGTCTCATAAATGGCAGTAGCGGTTTTTCTTTCATTATCGCTTAGTCTCATATTTCTACTGCTCATGGCAAGTCCGCTTGCTTCGCGCTGTGTAGCACAAATGATCGGTTGGGTAGGCGTGTTGGTCAGCGCTATTAATTTCCTTATCACCATGCATTGCTGGTAGTCCTTTTGTCCTAAATACAATTTATCGGGCTTAACAATATCCAGTAAGCGATGTACCACCTGGCAAACCCCTTGAAAATGCCCCGGCCGGAATTTTCCTTCCAAAACAGTTTCTAAAACACCAAGCTCATAGTGAATAGTAGAAGTTCCTGGGGGGTATATCTCTTCGACCGGAGGAAGAAATATAATATCACAGCCTTCTTTTTCTAATAAGTATACATCATTTTCGATGGTTTTTGGGTATTTCTTAAAATCGGCAGGGTCGTTAAATTGAGTGGGATTAACGAAAATGCTGCAAATAGTCAGGTCATTTTGCTTTTTAGAGTCATCTATTAGCGAAATATGCCCATTATGTAAAGCACCCATTGTTGGGACAAAACCCGTTTTTAATCCTTTTTTGCGCTGAATTGTAAGGTATTCAATTAGTTCCGCAGTCTTTTTAAATAGTATCATTTTTTATATAATATGATGCAAATGCAGTTGTATGCTGATTTTCCCGAAAAAACACGTATTTTTGCACTCCTTTAAAAGTACCAAACATAAATAATAACCAAGTACAAATGTCAACAAAAAAAAGAATCTTATTTATCGCGAATGAAATGTCACCTTATTTGGAGTTGACAGAGTTTGCAGAGATCATTAATAAGCTGGCTGTGAAGGCAAATGATACTGGTATGGAAGTTAGGTGCATCATGCCGCGTTTTGGCGTGATAAACGAAAGAAGGCATCGTTTACACGAGGTCGTTAGGTTATCGGGGATAAATGTTACGGTTGGCGGCGATGATTACCCCTTGATCATTAAAGTGGCTTCTCTTCCTAATGCAAGATTACAGGTTTACTTTTTAGATAATGAAGACTTTTTCAAGAGAAAATCAATTTTTCATGATGAAAAAGAAAAATGGCACGATGATAATGGCTTAAGAACAGTACTATTTTGCAAAGGCGCATTAGAAACGGTGAAAAAATTCGGTTGGCCTCCGGACATTATTCATTGTAGTGGCTGGATGACAGGTTTAATACCAATGTTCATTAAAGCGGCCTATAAAAAAGAACCGGTTTTTAATCATTGTAAAGTTATTTATACGATCGGACAAACAACTTTTAAGGAAAAGCTTGGTCCTGATTTTTTAAAGCTGGCTGCCATCAATGATAATGTTACCAAAAAAGAATTGGAGTTCTTTAAAGATAACAATAACATAGGTATGTTCAGAGGCGGTGCCGCATTTGCAGATGCTGTAACCTTTGGCGCTGAAAAAGTTGATAAAAAATTAGTAGAAGAATTCAGTAAGGTGAAAGGCAAAAAAACATTACCATTCAATCCTGATAGCGATTTAACAGACTACTTACAATTGTATACAGATCTGGCTAAATAAGCAGCCAAATATCTTTGAAAGTCCCAACCCAAAAGTTGGGACTTTTTATTTTAAATATAAATGATAATCGTATTGTAAATTGCTGCACAAGAAAGATTGATACATGTCTTCACACAAAGAACTACGATGGAAATTATATGCAATGGAAGCGTTCGGCCTATCTATTTTTATGATCTCTGCGTGTTTTTTTAGCGCAATACTGAATGCAAAAACATCTTGCATTATCACAATCATTCCTGGCGCATTTGTTCGCCTGTTGATCATGGGGGTTGCTATGGGTATCACCGCATTGATAATTTTTTATTCTCCCTGGACAAGTCCTTCCGGTGCACAAATAAACCCTGCCGTTACTTTAAGTTTTTTACGATTGGGTGCGATCACTAAAACGGATGCATTCTTTTATATCATTTTTCAATTCATTGGCGGTACGGTAACAGTGTATATAATGCAGTTATTAATGGGAGGAATGTTGGTCGACCCTCCTGTAAATTCAGCAGTAACGGTTCCGGGTAAAGGAATAAGTACCGCAGTGGCTGGATCAACAGAATTTTTAATAGCTTTTTGTATGATAACGATGATCCTGTTTACGTCTGCTACTGCCAAACTAAAAAAATATACCAGGATCTTTGCAGGTTGTTTCGTTTGCATATATGTAATTATTGCGGGACCTGTTAGCGGCTTTGGAATGAATCCGGCAAGAACATTCGCCAGCGCTTTACCGGCACATATCTGGACAGACTTTTGGGTGTACGTAGTAGCGCCAATAGCAGGAATGCTTTTAGCTACAGAGTTTTTTATTTACTGTACCAATCACACAATGCACTTATCGGACTTTACATTATATAAGCAAAAAAGCCCGAAAAAACAAATATAATTTTCTGCAAGATTTCTATACTAAAAAAATATTCTCCACGTTTTCCTTCAACTAACCATTACGGCTAATAGTATTTTTGCTATTTGGTTAAAACACCGTAAAAAATGGTGTTTTAACCTTTGAATAATTGTCTGATTTTGTAGTTTTCTATGTTAAATCACCGATAATTATTGATATATATATCCTTATTTTAAAGTGTATTGCAGTAGTAATAGTTCTACTTACGTAATATCTTATAAATAAAAAAAAATCTACGCAATAATTGCGTTTATCCCACCGTTATAGAAGTATAATAGTCTATGTTTTTGTGATTTGATTAATTAATCCTAAATAACAAAACATGAGTCATTTCGAAACCTATAAAAATTTACACGTGCTCTGTACAATTAGCTTTGTATTAGGTGTTACTCTTGTAACGCTACGTACAAATTTGCTGGATTTACTGCGCAAGCTCCACAAAGGGCTTATACTACTTCCGTGTGTTTTTTTATTCTTCGGCTTGTCTTCAAAAGCACAATCTATAGGCTGCGATGGTTTCGGTTACCTTGTTGAAAATTCAGGAACTCCCACAAAACAATACCTTGTTCAGATCGATATCGCTTCAGGCGTTAGTGAGATCGTTGATAATGAAAACCTTCCGGGGAAACTTTTAGATGCTATGGGCTTTAATCCTATCGATGGTAATTTATGGGGTTCAGCTTCAGATTCTTCTGTATTTGTTTTCAGAGGGCCAAGTAGTTCAATTACTTTTGCTACTTATCCTATCACAGGATTGCCACCCGCATCTTACAATAGTGGTGATATTAGCTATAACGGGATATTATACTTGTATAACACCGGTGGCAGTGCCATACAGGAAGTAGATGTAAATCCTTCTTCACCTACTTATCTTACTTATTTAGGTGCGTTACCGGTTATTCCAATGAATATTTCAGATTATTCTTTCAATTCTATTGATAGCAATTTATATACGGTAACAAATGGTGGCGCAACACACCAGTTAATCAGGATCAACCCTATTACCGGTGCAGAAACAAATGTTGGTAATGTTGCCGGTCTTGCTCCAGGCGATAGTTATGGCGCTATGTACTTTGATGCTTCAGGTAATATATTTATACAGAGCAATACTACGGGTAAAATATACCAGATCAATTCTACAGCAACCACCACTTCACCTTTTGCAACTTTTATTACAACTACGGTAAAAAGCCCTGCACAAAGTGATGGCGCACGTTGTAATATTACTACTTTGTTACCTGTTCAGTTAATTTCCTTTGCCGGTGTGATGAGTGGATACACATCTATATTGACATGGCAAACGTCAGAAGAGTTAAATTTCAAAGAATTTCAATTGCAATATTCTCCTGATAACGATGGTAGCCATTTTAAACCTGTAGATACAGTAGCTGCAAGCGGTAGTTCATTTGGAGATACATACAGTGCTTTATATGATGCACCAAAAGGTGTTGGTTACTACAGATTAAAAATTATAGATGACGATGGCAGCTTTAAATATAGCAATATCGTTAAGCTCGAAACAACAGATGTTCCTACTGCTCACATATCATTATATCCAAACCCCGCAAAAGATGTTGTGGTTATACGCGGACTTGAACCAAATGATCAGATAACATTGATAGATATGGTTGGCAGACCAATAACTTCTGCATCGGCAACAGATGATGCAAAACAGGTAGATATCAGTAATTACCCGTCGGGCCTTTATATGGTGCAGGTTTTGCGTGCTGGCCAGATTGTAAGTAATTTGAAATTAGATAAAAATTAATATCTCCTCCGGCCATATTTTATCGCAGCAATAGTAGTTTCCCGTTTCATCTTTAGTATTTTTGTTTGAAATAAATATTTCAGGCATGAGCTATTGTACTTACGTGAGCAGTTTTGAAAAAGCTGATAAAAATATTCATAAAGAATACCACGATAAACATTATGGTTTTCCAATCCTTGACGACAATGAGCTTTTTTGCCGTTTGATATTAGAAATTAACCAGGCCGGATTAAGCTGGAATATCATCTTACAAAAACAACAAACCTTCAGGAAAGCATACCACAATTTTGATATAGCCAAAGTTGCTGCATACAAAGAAAAAGACCGGGAAAGATTATTGAATGATGCAGGTATTATCAGGAACCGTTTAAAAGTAAATGCAGCAATAGAAAATGCAAAAGTTATTCTGCATTTACAAAAAGAATATGGATCATTCAAAAAATGGCTGGATGCCAACCATCCCAAAACAAAAGAAGAATGGATGAAGCTTTTTAAAAAAACCTTCAAATTTACAGGGGGAGAAATTGTGAACGAGTTTTTAATGAGTACCGGTTATTTACCCGGCGCTCATACACCCGATTGTAAGATATATGCTAAAGTATTAAAAGCAAAACCCGCCTGGAACCAAAAGAAAAAGTAATATATTTAATCAATTTAAATAATTAAAAATAATTTATAGCATGCCAGTTAAAACAGATTATTTTATTTCAGGGATATGGAAATCAAAAGAGAATAAGATTACGCATTATTTTTTGCATATAAATATGGAAGGCGGTTTCAAAAAAGGCGAAATAAAAAGTGAGAAAGAAGTAATTAAATTGCTTGATTCAAAAACTATGTTAACGCTAACCTGGAGTTATGAAAGTGGTAAATGGATCGATGGAGTAGAAGTGAAACTGGTTGAGGTAAATGGTGAAAAAATAATAAGGTCTTTTAAAGATCACAGAGAAACTGAGCATTTAGATAAACTGATCAATATGCGCCCCATTATGATCCCTACAACGAAGTTCTTTATTTAGATCAGCGTTTGATCATCTTATCCTTAATGATATCGGCAATTACTTTTTCGCGCAAATTCTGGCTGATGGCGATCTTTTCGTTTCCTATATTTAATATATTGCCTTCAATGCTATCTACCTTTGTTATGTTTACAATAAAGGATTTATGTACTTTAATAAATATAGCTGAGGGTAATTGCTCTTCTAAGCTTTTGATGGTAATATAGACCATCATTTTTTTTGAATTGGTATAAAGCATCACATAATTCAACATCGCTTCTGCATATAGCAGGTCATTGAAAAATATCTTTTCAATTTGGTTATCGCACTTTATAAAAAAATGGTCATGGAGCTTTGCGGGATCCGGTTGTAGCGTTGTAGTGTCTTTTGCTTTATTGCATGCTTTTAAAAAACGATCAAAAGCGATCGGTTTTACTAAATAATCCAACACATCTAAACCGTATGCTTCTACTGCATGTTCAGTATAAGCTGTCGTCATAATGATATGTGCATTTATTTTCGAACTTTTTATAAAATCGATCCCATTGATCTTTGGCATATTAATATCCAGAAAGATGATATCAATAGTATTTTGATTTATTAAAGCCATCGCCTTTAGCGGGTTTTCAGCTTCACCTATTAATTCCAGGTAATCAATCTCTTCAATAAATTCCTGCAGCACTTTTCTTGCAATAGGCTCATCATCTATAATGATACATTTTAATTTCATACTAAATTGATAATTAAACTTGTTTCGTAAAGGTTACCGCTATCATTCGTTGTGAACTGATACTTGTTATTATATAATAATTCAAGCCTGCGCTTTAGGTTGGTAATGCCTATTCCTCCAGAATCCTTTTCAGCAGGTTGTTCCTGTAATTCTTTCGTATTGATGAATGAACTATATAAAAAATTATCTTTTGTATATATCTGTATGCTTATTCTATTTTCTTTCTCAGAAAACGTACTGACAAATTTAAAAGCGTTTTCAATAAGTACCACTAACAGCAGGGGTGCTATCTTTAAATCTGACTCAATAATCTTAATATCTACCAATACTTTTAATTGCTCGTCTTTCCTTAATTGTTGAAAGACGATATAATTTTGTATGTATGCTATTTCCTTTTCCAGATTTACTTTCTCCGCCCCACAATCATATAATTGATACCGTAATAATTCTGAAAACTGTAAGAGTGTATTTCTTGCCATTTGATTATTCTTATCAATATGGCCATAAATAGTATTTAACGAATTGAAAAGTGCATGGGGGTTGATCTGCGCTTTTAAATAATCCAACTCATTTTTTATTCTTTCTTTTTCTAACAGCGCTACTTGTTGCTGTGTTTGATTGCTTTCGATGATCATCTTGCCAATAATAACAGCTAGTACCCAAAGAGAAATATTAGTTACTGAATTTAAATACAGCGAGTTAAAATCGGGTAGGATGGTACTGTGAAAGAAATGAATAGTCATTTGTTCTGCGACCAAAGCCCTTAGCCATGCCGAAATTCCAATGGTTAGTATAGTGGTGACAATAAGAAGACCATATTTTTTTCTAAATAAAAAATGCGGAATTATAAAATCACTGATAACATAATAATCAATAGTGATGAAAATTAAATAGCAAAACTCGATCGTCATTGTCTTGGTAAGCGAAAAGGAGTAGCTACGAAAAATAACGATCCACAGCAGGTAGAGTACTGCCCAAAAAGCAAAATGATATATAAATGTTCTTCCTTTCAACATTCTTCAAAATTACGATTGCTGTCGCTTATTTAAATTTTATTACATCATGTAATGCATATCCTTGATAAACGATTACTTAATCAAGAAAAAGCGATAGATAATGTAAAAAGCTTTTTACATTATTACTTAGAGCTGAAGTTTGTGGTATTATTTATCTAAAATAAAAACAATGAAAAAAATTATTAATTGGTTTCTTAATCCACCGGTAACAGGTCAGTCAACTATTTTGATCATTCGCCTAATGGCCGGGACCGTGTTTTTTTGGGAAGGTATTTTAAAATTTGTATACACCAATCAGGGAGTAGGAAGATTTACTAAATTAGGTTTCCCTTTTCCCGAAACTACAGCACATTTTGTAGCAGTAGGCGAGATCATCGGAGGATTACTTTTAATTTTTGGGTTGTTTACGCGGATCACAGCTTTCTATTTTGTTATTCAGATGATCGTTGCTGTACTAAGTACAAAGATCGATCTATACCTGGGAACAAGCCCTTTACCATTGCCGCCTGCACCACCTAAAGTGGGTATATGGGCAGTGTTGCATGAGATACGTTCCGACTATGCACAAATACTCACTTGTGTTTTTCTTGTAATCGAAGGAGCGGGAAGAAGGTCGCTTGATTTTATACGGGCAACTTCTAAACAGGTATACAGCATGGGTGATAAATAATATGATTAAATAAGTTTTGTTAGTTTGGTAGAATGTAAAGGCAACAGATTCATCTGTTGCTTTTCTCTTTATTGAATGGTGTAATTTGATAATGATTAATAAAAAAAGGCACCAGAGTTGATCCGGTGCCTTTTTTTAATATGAGGCAAACTTGAATTGCCGACCTATAAATGAGACAATTTATTTTACTAACAATGATTGATTGAATATTGTTCCTTCATTTTTTAATTGCACTTTGTAAACACCACTGCTAATATTTTCCGGTAAATAAATAGTTTGTACAGAAGAGCCTCCTGCATAATTTATAACCGAAGCATATAATTGTTTACCTGTATTGTCAAACACTACTAATTGGTAATTGCCTTTGGCAACGTTGGCTAATTGTAATGTTACTTCGCGATCAACAACAGGATTAGGGTAGAAGCTGATAGTTGCCAATGAACTGTTTTCATTTACCATATCTATGTTACTATATTTTGTTGATCCATCTTCATCAACAATAAGTAAGCGATAAAAATTATTCCCCGATGCAGGACTATTATCAGGATAAGTATAGTCACCCGAATTATTTGCAGGAAGCTCACCTATTGTAACAAAGTTTTTACCATCGGTACTTCTTTGGATTTCATAGGCTTTTACATTATCTTCTGAATATATTTGCCAGTTAACGTCAATGCTGTTGTTCTCTTTATAAGCATTCAAAGGCCCCATCGTAGTAGCTAAAATAGTAAAAGGTGGTGTTAATGTCCAGGTTGAAAAAGAATCAATGCCTGTTTTCTCTACATAATTGTTTACGGCATCTCTTGTCGTAAACCCTACGTCGTTCCAGGTTGTTCCGTTATCCGGACTTTGCACTAAATCAAGTACATTCTCATTATCTCCATTTAGTTCAGCATCAAAATAGGTAAACCGAAATGTTGCATTTAAACCTGCATCAGTAGTAGGTGTAATAATATAATCACGGAAGATATTGCTATTGCTAAGCGGGGCATAAGTAATAAAAGTTCTTTTGATAACAGTAGCACCTAAATTAGCAGGTGAAGTAATGATAGCTCCAAGATTACCAAGGTTTACAGATGATGGTGCATTCAATGTTCCGGTGCTTTGTATGTATCCTGTAGTTCCTGTACTGTGTGCCCTGCTGGTTTCAGATTCATTATTAAGAATAGCAGTTGTTCCAAGATCAACATTATTATTTCCTACATCCAATAATCCAGAAGTAAAATTCACTTCACTGGTAACAACGATATTTGATTGCAATGCGAGATCTATGCCTGCACTTTTTGCTAATAATAAATGATCGATCGTATCTGCACCAGATCCTGAAATAGATTCTGTTCCGGATCCTGCAAATTTAAAAGTAGCACCTGGCGCCTGTAAAAGTGTACCATCGTTAACAAAGTTTACATTGTTGAAAACAATATCAGTGCCATTGCCTGGGTTAATAAATGTGCCAGACGACACGTTGAATGTGCCTTGCGCAAAAAGTTGTGCCGTGCAGTTAATTGCTATAAAGAGTGAAATTATTTTTTTCATAATTTTTCCAATAATTAATAATTATTATTGAGCCATACTTGTGCCGTTAAGAATGTTATTGTTAATTATTTACAAGTATATACCAATTACCCGCACCATCAGAGATAAGGGTAGCCGAATCATAGAGTACATACGAACTTCCTGAGGCTGGACTGTGGGTTACGACAGGGGTGGATAGCTGCGCGTTGTAAATTGTGTTCCCACCTTGTCTGTTTACTGTAAAACCAACGTTGGTTGTACTGATATTTGTGTTTACCAGGTACAACATCTGCCCGGCGGTGGTAGCCGCGGGAAGGGTTATGGAAGCTCCATCTGTAACCAGATAAAAAGTAGGAGTGGTCACAGAAATTGTATTGCCGTTAGTGAGCGTGCCACCATAAGTAATGCCGCTGCCCGCGCCCGCAGGTGTAGCAAAAGTTCCATCGCCTCTTAAAAAATTGGTAGGAGTAGCTCCTGTTCCTAAACGGGATGCGGCAATTATACCTGTGCCTGCATTAATTGCTGTTACTATGTGATTACCAGCGGCTGCTGTAGTATTGATACTAGTAGTATTACCAACGCTTGTAACATCCCCAGTTAAATTTGCATCAGTAGTCACATTGCCCGCAGTAAGATTAGCTGCTGTACCACTGATATTAGTACCCACCAATGCGCTTGGTGTGCCTAAAGAAGGCGCTACCAAAGTTGGTGAGCTAGCCAGTACAATGTTACCACTCCCTGTGGTACCAAAGGTTGCAGAGCCTAAAGCAGTTACGATGGAATTACCCGCAGTTGAATTGTTTGCAATATTTTGCAATCCTGTTAACGCCGCGCCATTTCCTGAAGCTATTGTACCTAAATTAGGTGTTACCAGGGTTGGTGAGGTAGCTAAAACTATACTACCACTTCCTGTAGTACTTGCTGCACTTACCGTTCCTGAGCCGTTGGCAGATAATATCCCATTAATAGCTCCAGCGCCACCTTTATTGGCAGGTACAACATTATTGTAGCTGGTTACAGCAGTAGAAGTTAAAGATACATCTCCTGTTACAGTTTGTGGAGCTTGGGGTGCAAAAGGAGAGCCTCCTGTTATATAAATTTGTCCCGCTGATGTTCCATTTGTCAGTCCTGCAGGAACTGGTACCCATGCATCATTACCATTGAGGTAGGTGCCAGCAGAAGGGGTACCTGAAGTTCCTAAATTGGCTAGAGGTACTTTACCCGAAGCATCTAACTTCAATAAGTTGTTTGCAGCATTAAAACTATTTCCTTGCAATGTAACATTGGCATTCGCACTGTTTTGCAGATAATCCCAGGTAGCTCCATCGTAATAATAGAACCCCACAGGTGCAGTTGTTTGAAAGATCAATAATCCTGTAACAGGAGATGTAATACTTGCAGTAGAAGCTACACGAGGTATTAATATTCCTTGATTACTTGATTTAACGTCCAGCATTGCTGATGGATCAGCAGTACTGCCATCTGTATTAACTGCTACACCTTGTGCGTAACAAAAATTGACAGATATAATAGAAGAAATAAAAAGAATAATAAATAGTAAATACTTTTTCATGAAAATAGGTTTTGAATTTGCTGCGAAAGTAAGTGAGGAGTTGTATTAAACCATGTTTTGGCTGCACTATTAATACATTAATAATACACATAGAAAAAGCAATAGATATGTCCTATTTCTTCCACACTATTTTTCTTTGGCATTTTTTTTGTTTTATAAAACTATAAGTAAAATCTAGTTAGAATTAAACGAGGGATGTTTTCACATCCCTTTCTTCGCCTAACTAATTTTATATATTAAATAATTAATTGAAAACTATGAACTATTACGTTATACAATACACTGTTATAATAGATGATGATATGATCTTTACAGGAAGCATAGGGAGTATATCTGAGCGCACAGCAGATCTAAATAAAAAACCTATCGAAAGGTATTACAAGGCAGAATATCCTACTGCAAATAATATTGTTGTAAAGTTTACAAAAGATAAAATGGCGGTAGGTCGCGAGGCATACAAAAAAGCGCTGATGAAATTTATGGTGTAAGTATTTTACTTTTTGTTACTCTTGGTGTTCAGGTCGCGGAAAATATGTATCGATTCCCAAAAGCAATAACCCATTAAAATAAGGCCGCCTATACTGTCAAGCCACCACCATCCTAATAATGAGGTAAATAACATACTGAGTAACACTATGCCTGCCAAAGCTGCATCAACTAATGTTACCCTGCCTTCTGTAAGTAAAACAGGATTGTTTAACAATTTGCCAATTTGAAACTTTTTTAAAGCTAATATTATCATCACAACAATGGTTAGGAGAAGCCATATTGTTCCAAGTAAAGATTTTCCGGGAAGAGTATGATATAGTAGATTTAATATGCTCTGAATAAAAATATAAATGCCTAAGGCAAAAAAAGCAATGCTTAATAATTTTAAACCAAGTGTTTGTCTTTTATCACCTGTTCCGTTAAGTTCCCAGATAACAATGATCGATGCGCCTATTTCAAGTAAGGTATCAAACCCAAAACCTATTAGAGCAATAGAATGAATGCCCTGAGCTGCAATTATAAGTATTATAACACCAATAGCATTCCATCCCAATGTAACATATTCTAAAAATTTCCCTGTACGCAATGAAGAATTCATATTTATAGCCTGACTCTAGTGTAATTTTTTAATACAAATAAAAATGCCCCTTTTTGGAAAGGAGCATTTTTATAATTCGTTGAATAAAATAGTAAAGAAATATTTTTAGTTGTTTTTTGCAACATCATAAGTACTTGCCGAGGGTTTTTTGTTACCACTAAGCAATGATCTGTTGTATTTTGGTAATTTAGCATAAGATACCACCTTGTTTTTATCAATCTCTGTACCCCAATAATCCCAATACCGGGTACCATTTCCAGTAGTTACATAACCAAGGATCCAACGTGTTTTTGACCCAAGCAGACAACGGTCATCATTCGTTATTTGTATTTTGAATTTTGAACAAGAATGCGTATCATCTTGTTTTACAGGCACTTGTGTTACAGGTACGGTGTTATATTGTGTTTCATTAGTAGTATCATGAGATACTTTAATTCTCGTGACTTGCGCTGTTAAAGACTGAGTAATAATTGCGGCTATTACAACCGTTAATATTTTTTTCATCTTGTTTTTTGCAATTTTTATTTTTAAAAAAGCAAATGTATTCGTAAAAAATAGAATTTATACTACAATTGAGTAAATGTTAAAAAAATGTGGATAACTACAAGGGAGTCGACACAATAAAAAAAGAAATACAAATTTTTGGGTCAAATCTCCCAAATTCGAACTTCCTTATTGAAGATTTAACGCATTTGATACTTAGTTTTAGCTAATAAGCATATTACTTACTTGCTCTGAATAAGTCTAAAACTAAAAGCTCAGACCCTTATTAAAAGCATTGGGGTTTAGTATCGGATAATATGTCAATATCTGACCAATTTGTGGCTGATTTGATTAGCTATTTACAATTTTTGATCGTATCGAAAAAGGGAAATTATTTGAATTTATAGACCCTCTTTCATATCCTAGCGCCTTCGTTTTGGGTTTAAATTTGCATTTTAAAGAATCAGATTATTGAAAATTATTTAAATGAGAAATTATAAATGGATAGTACAGATATTGCTTTATAGTATTTTGGGTATTTGTATTTGTTATTTAGGCCATAATATTTGGATTAATAAAACCAGTATTGAAAAGCTGAATAAAAATCATATCGTATTATGTGCAACAATTTCGTTTGCTAAATATGAGGGCGAAGGAAGAGGTGGTCGAACTATTATTAATTACAGTTTTATTTACAACAAAAAAAAGATCGGAAGTAAGGGTAATAATTGTGCATTATCAACTGTTAGCAATTATGAAAATGGAGTAAATAAAATTTTAGTGGTTGTACTAAAATCCGATCCATATGTTAATGCTCTTATAGAAAATTCTGGTGACTACTATAAATTTAATATATCTCAACAGGACACTACAGGAGTTTTATGTTCGCAATTTTGAACTAATTATCTTTTATGCTTCTTCAACAACGTCTCTTGAAGATGACATTGCGTTCGTTGCTATAACCCAATACACTATAAACTAAAAAAGCTCAAGTCCTTTACTAGAAAGAATTTGACCTTGGTATCGGGTAATATGTCAATCTAACCAGTTTGTGACTGATTTGATAGCCATTTATAAGTTTAGTACATATCTGAAAAGAGGATAAGTTCAATATTGAATATCCAACTCTTTATAAACACTTAAAACATATTATTACCAACCTTGTTATAAAAAAGCATATATTGTAATAGAGATACTGCTAAACCCTGAACTAAACTACGCTATATGAAAAAATCTATTACTTTATTTGCTATACTCATTGGAGCTATAGCAACAATTATATTTTCTTGTACAAGGCAATCTGTTCCTGTACCTGCTTCATCCTGTATTCAGATTGCTTTAAGTTCAGCAGCAGGTACAACAACTGATACAGTAGCTGTAAATACACCCATTACACCTATTAGTTATGTAGTAACTGGTAGTATAACAGGCGATACTACTGCAATTGATACGCTCAGCGTTAGTGTGTTAGGCACATTGCCGCCAGGTGTTACAGGAACTTTTTCAGGAGGGGTATTTACTATATCAGGAACACCTTCTACTTCAGTAGGAAGTCCTTTTACATACACTGTTACAACTACAGGAAATAGATGCAGTAATACGACTATTACAGGTTCAATTACAGTAACTAATTGTTCAAATATTACCTTAAGTTCAGCTACTGCTACAACATCGCAAACGGTTGCTATTAATAGTGCAATTACTCCAATTACTTATACACTTGGAGGAGGAGCTACTGGCGAGTCTGTAATTGGAATGCCTGCAGGAGTTACGGGAACTCTTGTAGGTAGTGTATTAACTATATCAGGTACACCAACAAGTTCGGCAGGTAGCCCATACACTTATACCGTTACAACTACTGGAGGTTCCTGTACAGCAACTGCAAAAGGTACAATAGCAGTAAATCCTCTATCAACAATAGTATTAACTTCAGGAAGTGCATCACAAACGGTAAGTAATAGTACGGCAATTACTCCTATAGTATATGCAATAGGAGGTTCAGCAACCGGGGCTGTTTTAACAGGTGCACCTTCGGGTATAACGGGTTCTTTTGCAGGCGGTGTTTTTACAATTTCTGGTACACCAACAGCATCGGGTGTATTTACTTATACAGTAACTACTACTGGCGCTGGTGCAGTAACAGCCACTGGTACAATCACAGTAAATCCTCTACCAACAATAGTATTAACTTCAGGAAGTGCATCACAAACGGTAAGTAATAGTACGGCAATTACTCCTATAGTATATGCAATAGGAGGTTCAGCAACCGGGGCTGTTTTAACAGGTGCACCTTCGGGTATAACGGGTTCTTTTGCAGGCGGTGTTTTTACAATTTCTGGTACACCAACAGCATCGGGTGTATTTACTTATACAGTAACTACTACTGGCGCTGGTGCAGCAACAGCCACTGGTACAATCACAGTTACTTCAGCCTCTATAATTGTTAGTTGTGGAATAACTACTAGTAGTTCTTACCAATTTACATGGTCACCAGTAACAGGAGCAACTAACTATTCAATAAGTTATACAATAAATGCAGGTGCAGTCAATACAGCATCAACAACAGCATCTTCATTTACAGTAAATGTAAGTCCTGGAGATGTAGTTGTAATGATAGTAACGCCAATAGGTACAGGAAGCTTTACAGCATCAACACCAACTACGTGTACAGCTATTCCCTGATTAAAATAAAAAAGGCAACAGATTATATCTGTTGCCTTTTTTGTGTATCGAGAAGCAGACTTGAACTGCCGACCTTCGGGTTATGAATCCGATGCTCTAACCAGCTGAGCTACCTCGACATTTTCGGACGGCAAAGATAGAGGGATTTAGCCAAAAATAGAAATGTTACAGCTATAAAAACTTCATTTTCATATATATTTATCATTATCAATATCAAAAAGAGTTTTTCTTTAAAGAATTAGAATGCTATTTTTGCCGCTCAAAACGATTTAACCAATGTCATACAATTTATTGAAAGGTAAGAAAGGGATCATATTCGGCGCACTGGATGAAAACTCCATTGCCTGGAAAACAGCTTTGCGTTGTCATGCAGAAGGCGCTCAGATAATATTAACCAATGCACCCATTGCAATGCGCCTTGGTGAAATTAATAAGCTTGCTGAGGCTGTAAATGCTCCGGTGATACCTTGTGATGTTAGCAGTGATGAAGATGTATTGAACCTATTGACAAAATCAATGGAACATTTTGGTGGGGGCGTTGATTTTATACTTCATTCTATCGGAATGAGCATCAATGTTCGTAAAGGGATATCTTATCCTGAAAATAATTATGACTTTACACATAAAGGTTTAGATATATCAGCGATCAGCTTGCACAGGGTATTGCAGACCGCTTTGAAACTGGATGCTATTAACGAATGGGGTTCTGTTGTAGCGCTTACTTATATTGCTGCGCAACGCGTGTTCCCTGACTACAATGATATGGCTGATGCAAAATCTATGTTAGAAAGTATTGCACGTAATTTTGGTTACTATTATGGTACAAGAAAAAAAGTTCGTGTAAATACGATCTCTCAATCTCCAACACGTACTAAAGCAGGATCCGGTGTTAAGGGCTTTGATGGCTTTATCAACTATGCAGAAAAAATGAGTCCGCTTGGTAATGCAAGCGCTGAAGATTGTGCTAATTATTGCGTTACTATGTTTAGCGATATGACTAAAATGGTAACAATGCAAAACCTTTTCCATGACGGAGGATTCTCTTTTACAGGTGTTACTGCAGAAGTAATTGAATCAATGGAAAAATAAAAATTATTAGGATTGGGCAAACAATTATAATAAAATAAAAAGAGGTGAAATTAATTTTTCACCTCTTTTTTATTGGTATGTTTTCAGCATTAGCTTAGTTACCTACAACCATAAATACGTAGTCTTCCATTTTCTTCACTTGTTGAACCCTGTTCATTCCTCTTAGGCCGTATCCGTTAGGCATTTTTATCTTTAGGCTATTGGTACTATCGGCCTGCTTAGCTTCATCTATCAAATTAAAAATGTTCTTTGATTTGATCGCATACACAACACCGTCAGCTTTTGTGTCTTTACCTGTAATAATACCGATGATCTCACCATTGCTATTAATAACCGGCCCGCCACTATTACCCGGATTAGCAGGTATTGATAACTGATATGCAGAAGAGTCGCCATCATTACCACTATTAGCGCTTAAATAACCTTCGCCATAAACAACTTCGTTTTTAGGAAAGCCTAAAATGAATATTTGTTCACCCAGATCAGAAGTTGTTTTCTTAATCGTGTAGGGTAAAGAGGTACAGGCTTTAAACGCAGAGTCTTTTATTTTAAGGACTGCGAGATCAGAGTTTTTATCTAAATAGATCGTAGCTGCTGAATAGTAGTTTCCTTTATCATCCTGTACATATACGCTCTTCATTGTCTCAACAACGTGTGCATTTGTAACCAGGTAACCTTTTCCATCAATTAAAAAACCGGTACCTCTGTAATCGATAGTAGGTTCTTTTCTTGCAGGTGCATTATTTAATTGTGTTGATCTTTTTAATTTCGAGATCTCGTTATTTGTCTGGTTGATCTTGTTTACCAACAATTCGTAATTTTCGTTGCCGGATGTTTTTGCATAATTTACAACGATGCCTGTGCTAACAAAAGATATCAATGCTGCAATACAAGCTGCAACAGCAATGTAGCGCCTGTAGCGTTTCCATAAATAAACAACTTTTTCTGCACCTTTTATTTGTGGTTGCGTGATCAGTCCTTCATCCGCCAGTTTATTTTCTACTTCATGTAAAGAGTGCCTGTAGTTTTTTAAAGCGCTATATCTATCCAGTTCATGTAAAAAGTAAGAATGTTCAACAGCCAATTGATCAACATGAGGATCGTTTCTACGCAAATCTTCAAAGGCGATCTTTTCCTGCTGCGACATTTCTCCGCTTACGTACCGTTCAAGATTTTCTAATATTAATAAGTCTTCCATTTTTTTTGTTGTTAAGCGTTTTTATAAGATACGAAGAATATTTTTTTAAGCCTTACCAGGCATTTATATTTTTGTGTTTTTGCATTATCTGCGTTAGTATAACCAAACTCAGTCGCTATGTCCTGCATACTTTTCTTTTGCAGGTAGTAGGCGTCTAGTAAGCTTTTACAAGGTTCCCCGATCTTATTCATGGCTGATTCCATTATCAAAAAATCGGTATTCTTTTTTTCATGATCCTCTAATTCTTCTTCTACATGAACTGTTTCCAGCAGATTCTCCACTTTTGTAGTGAATTTTTGATCATGTTGCAGTCTTTTGAGCCATAATCTTCTGCAGACAGAATACATGTATGTTTTGATCTGACAATGCAATTCAAAAGTTCCCGAAAGTGCCTTTTCGTATAAAACGATCATAGCTTCCTGAAAAATATCCCTTGCATCATCTACTGAGCCATTGTTATTTAGTACAAAACCCTGAATAACAGTGTAATTTTCCCGATAAATTGCTTCTATAGCTTTTTTATCATTCCCTGCAAGCCCTACCAGTAATTGCTTTTCTTGTTCTGTTGTACTCACTCTTCTTTAATTAATACTGTTTGATATATAATAGTAACCCAAACTAACGAAAAATAATAATTAAAAAAACAGGGTTACTTTTTTTAACAATTGACATTAAGTGTATTATATATATAATTTACACTTTCTAAAACCAAAAACATGAAAAAAGTACTTTTCGTTATCGTTACTGCTGCTGCACTTACAGCTTGTGGTGGATCAACTTCAACTTCAACAACAACTGATTCAACTAAAGTAGTAGTAGATTCTACTAAAATTGTAACAGTTGACTCGACTGCTTCTAAAGTAACAGTAGATTCAACTAAGAAAGATTCAACTACTGCTGTAGCTGATACTACTAAAAAATAGTAGACCAGGTAAAGCTTTATAAAAAAAGGTAATCGGGCATTTGAAAATATTTTCAAAATGCCGGGTTACCTTTTTTAGTTCTTAGTATTAAGGGGCTATATATAATTTTAACACTCAAAACCAAAAACATGAAAAAAGTACTTTTCGTTTTCGTTACTGCTGCTGCTCTAACAGCTTGTGGTGGTGGTGCATCAACTGCAACTGCAACAACTGATTCAACTAAAGTTGATTCAACTAAAATCGTTGATTCTTCTAAATTAGCTACTGACACAACTAAAATTGTTGTTGATTCTACTAAGAAAGATTCTACTAAAGTTGTAGCTGATACAACTAAAAAATAATTAAAACTGCGATTATTTGATAATAATCAGGTCGAAATTTAAAAAAAAGGTAATCCTGCACTGAAAATTCTTTCAAATGCTGGGTTACCTTTTTAAATTTGTAGTATTAAGTATATTATATATATAAATCTCTCTCTTAACAATTAAAAACTTAACGCATGAAAAAAGTACTTTTCGTAATCGTAGTAGCTACGGCTCTAACTGCTTGTGGCGGTGGTTCAACAACTGCAACTGCAACAACTGATTCAACTAAAGTTGATTCAACTAAAATTGTTGATACAACTAAAATGGCAACTGACACCACTAAGATGGATTCATCTAAAATGGTAAAAGACACCACTAAAATGATGGCTGACACTACTAAGAAATAATTAGTGACCGGAAAAAGATTGTTTGTTGGAAGTATCCGGTTTAAAGATTTTCATATGGCAAGCAATCGTTAAAGTCGCCCCTATTCCTAGGGGCGTTTTAGTTTTATTTATTTTGCAATTACATTTACCTTACTTATTTTTGCAACTCATTATGGCACTAACAACAAATACTCGATTTTATTTTAGCTACTATTTTAGAAATAGTACGGGAGTCTTTTGTTAAGAATGAAAAATAGAAATAACTAATTAACATAAAAGAATCCCGGCTAAATAGCTGGGATTCTTTGTTTACCTAAAGTCCTAACGGTCAAGCGAACTAAATGAATAAAATAAATAAATCAATCAATCCTACACCGGCCTCTTCGAAGGTGAAGGTTTCTATACAGGGTTTTGAGGGCAGTTTTCATCAGGAAGCATCAAGACAGTTCTTTGGAAAAGAGGTAGAAGTTATTTGTTGCTCAACTTTTCGTGAAGTGGTTAAAATTGCTGCTAACAAAAAAGAAAGCGATGGAGGTGTAATGGCAATAGAAAATTCAATTGCCGGAAGCATTTTGCCTAATTACAATCTGTTGCAAAAGAGCAACCTGAAGATCGTTGGAGAAGTTTACCTGCAGATCAAACAAAATCTATTGGTAAACAAAGGTGTTAGTTTAGAAGATATCAAAGAAGTACATTCTCATCCAATGGCCATTCAGCAATGCTTTGGTTTTTTGGATAAATACAATTGGAAATTAATAGAATCGGAAGATACAGCGTTGAGTGCAAAACATATTCAACAACACAAAAGCAAACATATTGCTGCGATAGCGAGTAAGTTAGCTGCTGAATTGTATGATCTTGATATTATTGCTCCTGGTATTCAAACACTCAAGCATAATTATACAAGGTTTTTAATCTTGCAGAGAGAAGAAGTAGCAAATGAAATTGAAAATGCTAATAAAGCCTCGATTAATTTTCATACAGATCATTCAAAAGGTAGTCTGGCAAAGGTTTTGACAAAAATTGCGGATGAAGGAGTGAACTTAAGCAAGCTGCAATCTTTCCCAATACCGGGTAGTGATTGGAAATATTCTTTTCATGCAGATGTTGAGTTTGATGACCTGAAACAATTTAATAAAGTAGTCAAAAGCATGAAAGCTTTAACAGAAGATCTGAAAGTATATGGAGTGTATAAAAATGGTAACGCTCCAAAATAATTAGTGTAATTAGTGAATAAAATTCGTGTAATAAAAACATAAATGAAAACAGCAAAAAGATTAGAAGGCATCGGCGAATATTATTTCTCTACTAAATTAAGAGAGATAGATGAAATGAATAAAGCCGGCAAACAGGTAATCAATCTGGGTATCGGTAGTCCTGATCTGCCGCCGCATCCCGATGTGATCAAAGTGTTAAGTGAAGAAAGCGTAAAGCCGAATGTACATGCGTATCAGAATTACAAAGGCTCGCCGATCTTGCGCAAAGCAATTAGCGACTGGTATAAAAAATGGTACAATGTTGAGCTGAATGTTGATACAGAAATTTTACCATTGATCGGTAGTAAAGAAGGTATCATGCATATCTGTATGACGTATTTGAATGAAGGTGATGAAGCATTGGTACCAAATCCCGGCTATCCAACCTACAGAAGCGCGGTTAAAATAGCCAATGGTACTTGTGTTGATTATGACCTGAAAGAAGAAAATCATTACGAACCGAATTTTGCTGAATTAGAAAGAAAAGATCTAAGCAAAGTAAAATTGATGTTTGTGAATTATCCGCAAATGCCAACCGGACAAAACGGCAACAGAAAATTATTCGAAAGGATCGTTGCCTTCGGTAAAAGACATAATATTTTGATCGTTCATGATAATCCATACAGTTTTATTTTGAATGAAGAACCATTGAGTTTGTTAAGCGTTGAAGGTGCAAAAGATATTGTGATCGAATTGAATTCTTTAAGCAAATCACATAATATGGCCGGCTGGAGAATAGGTATGTTAGTAGGCGCTAAAGATAGGATTGATGAAGTATTACGCTTTAAAAGTAATATGGATAGCGGAATGTTTTTACCGTTACAACTGGCTTCAGCAAAGGCGTTGAGCTTAGGAAAAGACTGGCACGATAGTGTGAACAAAGTATACAATTCAAGAAGAGAAAAAGTATATGAGCTGTTAGATCTGTTGAACTGCACTTATTCAAAAGACCAGGTAGGGATGTTCATGTGGGCAAAGATACCTGCGAAGTATAAAGACGGATATGAATTGGCTGATGAAGTATTGTACAATGCAAATGTATTTATCACACCCGGTGGCATATTCGGAAATGCAGGCGATAAATATATTCGTGTTAGTTTGTGCGGAAGTATCGAAAGGTTTGAAGACGCAATTGCAAGAATAAAAGGATCGAACGCTGATCATCATGATCGTCAAGATGCAATCATGATAAAATCATAATAATCATAAAAATCTGCGTTCCATCAAAATAATAAATTAATTATGACAGTAACTATAGTAGGTGTTGGTTTGATCAGCGGTTCATTTGCATTAGCAATGAAAGAGCACGGCTTTGCTACTAAAGTAATTGGTGTAAGCAGAACGAAGGAGAGCGAACAAAAAGCTTTGGCTTTAGGATTGATCGATGAAGCGATGTCGTTGGAAGATGCGGTTAAGCAAAGTGATTTTATTTATGTAGCCATACCTGTTGATGCAACTATTCCAATGATGGAAAAGATCATGAACATGATCACCGATAAACAGATTGTAGTAGATGCAGGTTCAACAAAAAATGCTTTGTGTAAAGCTTTGGCAAATCATCCGATGCGTAAACGTTTTGTTGCAACACATCCGATGTGGGGTACAGAATTCAGCGGTCCGGAAGCAGCGGTAAAAGAAAATGCATTTAAAGGGAGAGCCTGTGTTATTTGTGAAAAAGAAAAAAGTGATAAAGCTGCGGAAGAATTGGTAGAAACTATTTACAAAAAATTAGGCATGCACATCATTTACATGGATGCAGCCAATCATGATATTCATGCAGCATATGTAAGTCATATTTCTCACATTACTTCTTTCGCGTTAGCGAATACAGTATTGGAGAAAGAAAAAGAAGAAGATGCCATTTTTGAATTAGCAGGCGGTGGTTTTGAAAGTACGGTTCGTTTGGCAAGGAGCAATCCGGCTATGTGGGCACCGATATTTATGCAGAATAGAGAGAATGTATTAGATGTTTTAAACGAACATATCGCACAGCTAAGAAAATTCAAATCTTGCTTAGAAAAGGAGAATTATGAGTACCTTGCGGAACTAATGGAAAATGCCAATAAGATCAAGAAGGTATTGGACAGAGAAAAATAGAAACAAAATATTGTATTTTTATTATAAGTATATAAAAATCAATACATTAAATAAATGAAAGATTGCTAATATAAAACTAATTTTACAATGCAAACAGAAACAAAACCGATGAAAGACCTAATACAAGAAAAATGGAACAAGCGTCCATTGATAATCAGTGGCCCTTGTAGTGCTGAAACTGAAGAACAAGTGATTGAAACAGCTACACGTTTAGCAAAGACCGGTAAGATCGATATTTTACGTGCCGGTATCTGGAAACCACGCACTAAACCAGGATTGTTTGAAGGGATCGGTGTAAAAGGTCTGCCTTGGTTAGTACAAGCTAAAAAAATTACAGGTTTACCTATAACAGTAGAAGTTGCTACAGCGAAACACGTAGAGGATGCGTTGAGCTTTGGTGTAGATATGCTTTGGGTTGGTGCAAGAACAACCGTTAACCCTTTCAGTGTGCAGGAAGTTGCTGATGCATTGCGTGGTGTTGATGTGCCTGTGTTGATCAAAAATCCTATCAATCCTGATCTTGAATTATGGAGTGGTGGTATCGAGCGTTTACAAAAAGCAGGTTTAAAACAAGTTGGTATGATCCACCGTGGATTCTCTAACTATGGTAATACAGAATACCGTAATGCTCCAATGTGGCATTTGCCAATTGAAATGAAACGCAGGTTCCCTGAAATGTTATTGATCTGTGATCCATCTCATATCAGCGGCCGCAGAGATATCTTACAATCGGTTTCTCAAAAAAGTATCGATCTTGGATTTGATGGTATCATGATCGAAAGTCATATTGATCCGGATAATGCATGGAGCGATGCTAAACAACAAATTACTCCTGAGCGTTTGGCTGAAATATTGGATGCACTAACATGGCGTTCTGAAACAACCGATAAGCAAGAGTTCCTAACGGCATTGGCTACACTAAGAGAGCAGATCAACCATGTTGATGATGAATTACTTTTATTATTGAGCAACCGTATGAAAATCGCTGATAAGATCGGTCAATACAAAAAAGATAATAACATTACCATCTTGCAAACAAATCGTTGGAACGAATTGTTAGAAAGAGCTTTCAAAAAAGGTGAAGGATTAGGTCTAAGTAAAGAGTTCGTAGAAAAATATTACGATGCCGTTCACTTAGAATCGATCAATCACCAGAATAAAATAATGAACTCCTAGAATTTTAATTAAGAATTAAGAATTAATAATTAAGAATTTTTTCAGATCAAACTTGTTTGATCTTTTGGATAAATTTTCTCACTATCAGGAAAAAGGCTACTCTTTAATTTGATGGAATTATTAATTCTTAATTATTAATTCTTAATTATGAAAGAAAGTAACATTCAGATCGGAAATAGCAAAGTGTCTTATTATTTTGATGCAAGCTTTTCTTATTTGGAAGAACTGGTGCAGAAAGAAAGTACCATCATTGTTACAGATGAACATGTTTACCACCAGCACCATGCAAAATTTGCAGGCTGGAAGATCATCGTATTAAAGGCCGGAGAAGAACATAAGCAACAAGCTGCAGTAGATGAGATCATTCAACAGCTGATAGCTTTTGAAGCGGATAGAAAAACATTTATTGTTGGCGTTGGCGGAGGTGTAGTTACTGATATTACAGGCTATGCCGCTTCGATCTATATGCGCGGATTAAAATTCGGATTTATCCCAACAACCATTTTAGCAAGTGTTGATGCTGCGATCGGAGGTAAGAACGGTGTTGACGTAGGGGTTTATAAAAACCTTGCAGGACTCATTAAACAACCCGCCTTTTTACTATTTGATTATTCTTTTTTAGATACTTTACCAAAGGAACAATGGGTAAATGGTTTTGCAGAGATCATTAAACATGCCTGCATAAAAGATGCTGAATTGTTCTCCTTCTTAGAAAGCAGATCCTTAGAATCGTTTCAATCGGATAAAAAGTTACTGGATGAATTGATACAACGCAATGTTGCTATTAAAACAACCGTAGTTGTAAATGATGAGTTTGAAACGGGCGATAGAAAGTTGTTGAATTTCGGACATACCATCGGACATGCAATAGAAAATATCTACGCTTTGTTGCACGGACATGCGATAAGTATTGGAATGGTGGCAGCAAGCATATTGTCAGAAAAGATCAATCATTTTCCGCGCGAAGAAAAACATAGAATTGAAAAATTATTACATCAATACCATCTTCCCATACAATTGCATTTTGATAAAGCAAAGATCTGGGAAGTGTTGAAGATGGATAAGAAAAGAGTTAGCAACAGCATGAACTTTATCTTATTAAATAAAATAGGCGAGGCGGTTGTAAAACCAATTCCGTTAACTGAATTAGAAACTATAATTAACCAGAGTTTATAAATGATCGTAACAGTACATCCTTCGAATATTTCAGGAACCATTCAGGCGCCTACTTCTAAAAGTTCTATGCAACGTGCTTGTGCAGCTGCATTGCTGGCAGATGCGGAAACGTTTATCTCAAATCCGGGTAAAAGCAATGATGACCTGGCGGCGATAGATGTGATCCAAAAACTAGGAGCTTCTATTGAAATGAAGAATGAAGAATTAAGAATTAAGAATGATGTGAAAGCTGTTGGAAATGAAATGAATTGTGGCGAAGCTGGATTAGGCATAAGAATGTTTGCACCAATTGCAGCATTGAATAAAAATGAAATTACCATTAACGGAACAGGCAGTTTATTAACGCGCCCGATGAATTTCTTTGATGAGATATTTCCTCAGTTGGGAATCAAAATTCAATCGAACGGTGGCAAGCTTCCGATAAAAATACAAGGACCGTTACAACCGAAAAATATTACGATCGATGGTTCTCTTAGCTCACAATTTTTAACAGGGTTACTATTTGCTTATGGCAAATCTGCAACGTCGCCTGTTACAATCACAGTGAATAATTTAAAAAGCAAACCTTATATCGATCTTACCTTACAGGTGATGAAACATTTTGGGTATGATGTTGTTAATAATAATTACGAATCATTCCTGATCAATCCTAGACCTCTAAACACTAACCCGATCCACTATACGGTAGAAGGTGACTGGAGCGGAGCAGCCTTCTTATTAGTAATGGGTGCTGTTGCAGGAGAAATTACGATCAAAGGATTAGATGTATTTTCAACACAGGCAGATAAAGCAATATTGCAGGCATTGAATATGTCAAAAGCAAAATTATCTATTGAAGAAAAACAAATAGTTGTCGGTCCGGGTAAATTGCAGGCATTCCATTTTGATGCAACTGAATGCCCTGATCTGTTCCCGCCATTAGTTGCATTGGCATCTTATTGCGAAGGAACAACAGTGATAGAAGGCGTAAAAAGATTAGAACACAAAGAAAGCAACCGCGGACTAACTTTGCAGGAAGAATTTGGTAAGATGGGCGTTACAATAAAATTACAGGATGACCTGATGTTGATAGAAGGTGGACAAGGCGTTAAAGGTGCAACAGTTCATTCTCATCACGATCATCGTATTGCAATGGCTTGTGCGGTAGCAGGATTAAAAGCAATAGGTGATACCATTATTGAAGAAGCAGAAGCGATCAATAAATCATATCCTGATTTTTACGAGCATTTGAAATTGTTAGGGGCATCTGTTTCCGCGCCGGCAAAACAATTAAACTAATAAAAAATTAAACCATTTAAGAAGTGAATAGTTTCGGCAGAGTATTTAGAGTAAGCATCTTTGGTGAATCACATGGTGAATGTGTGGGTGTAAATATCGATGGCTGTCCTGCCGGACTGCCTTTAAGTGTAGAGGATTTTACAACCGATATCGAAAGAAGAAAAGCAGGAGCGAAGGGGACCACGCCACGCAAAGAAGCTGATATTCCCAAAATAATGAACGGTGTTTTTGATGGTAAAACAACCGGTTTTCCTATTACTATTTTATTTGATAATGCCAATACACGTAGCGGCGATTATGAAAAACAAAGAGCAGTACCAAGACCTGGACATGCTGATTTTGTAGCCACTAAAAAATTCGGAGGCTTTGAAGATTACAGGGGTGGCGGGCATTTCAGCGGAAGGCTGACTGTTTGTTTAGTAGCAGCGGGTGTAATTGCAAAAAAAGTATTAGGCTCAGGCATTAAAGTGGAATCTACTATTTTAGAAATAGGTAACGAAAAGGACCTTGAAAAAGGATTACAAAATGCGATCGATCATAAAGACAGCATTGGTGGTATTGTAGAATGTAAAGTAAACGGATTGCCAATCGGATTAGGCGAACCATTTTTTGATTCTGCAGAGTCTTTGATCAGTCATGCCGTATTTGCAATACCTGCAGTGCGTGGCATAGAATTTGGAACAGGATTCGCAGCAGCGAAGATGTATGGTATCGATCACAACGATGCGATCATTGATCCATCAGGTAAAACAAAAACAAATCATGCAGGTGGTATCGTTGGCGGAATAACCAATAGCAATGAATTGGTTTTTAGAATAGCTATCAAACCAACCTCATCAACACCTAAAGAACAACAAACTTTAAATGTTGAAACGGGGAAGGTGGAAGATTTTTCCGTAAAAGGCCGCCATGATCTATGCATTGCTTTAAGGGTGCCTGTTGTATTAGAAGCAGTAACTGCTTTTGTTTTGGCAGATATGATGATGTTAGAGCAGCGTGTTCATAGAGTTATTTAGTAAAAATATGTCGTTTTAATTCGCTATATTGTATTAAGCTGATCCGAAACCCTGATCTGAAAAAATTAATCAAATCTATTGATCACAACCTGGTCAATATAACTTCTGCTTACTATATTAAAATAATAAAAAAATATTATACGGATATTTTTTTAATGGACGCATTTCATTAACTTGTTAATAGGGCTTCATTTTTTCAAAGTATTTAAAGACAAATTATTGAAGTAAAATTTACCCTGTTATTTATGAATCGTTATAAGCATATAATCCTACTTTCTACATCTTTATTGTTGTGTGTATTCCTTTTTTCATGTCATCATAAAAAAACTTCCAAACAAATTGTTTCAAGTCCTGAAAAAATGGATGAAACAGTTGAAGATAACATCCAGGATGAATTGGAGATAGCTATGGATAATGGCGGTAGAACTGATGATAGTCTTGAGTTGGCCTATATTCACCCTGTAAATAGTTTTTACACGGCTAATAAATATCAATCTGTCTGGAGTCATAAAGAGCAGTGGGATCCTACAGCAGACTCGCTCTATTGTTTTATCCAGAATGCGGCTTTGTATGGCCTTTTTCGTAAAGATTATCATTATAAAGAGCTTACTGATCTAAGAGATACATTAATTAAAAATTCGGCCATTAAAAAGGACGCGATGTTATGGACGAATGCAGATCTGTTACTAACAGATGCATACATGCATATCGTTAAAGACCTGAAATTAGGTCGTATACCGGTTGATAGTGTATTTGCTAAAAGCGCAGATTCTGTGATCACGGATAGTTTTTATGCTGCTTCCTTAAATGAGCTTTTAGCCAAAAACCAGCTCACAGCTTTATTCAATTCTTACGAACCTAAGTACAGAGGTTATTGGGAAATTAAAAATGGTATAAGAGGTTTTCTTGATAGTATGGACCTGCACATATATACCGTTGTGCCTTATCCATACAATGTAAAAATAAAAACTGATTCTATCAATTTTGTAAAAGTGCTCCAAAAAAGATTGTACGAGAGCCATTGTATTCCTTTTATAGATTCTCTTCCTACTTTTTCTCAATTAGATACTTCTATAAAACAGTTTCAGATAAAGAAAGGGTTAAAGCCTGATGGTATCATATCCGGTTCTTTAATAAGTGCGATGAATGCCAACGATGTGGATCGTTTTAAAAGCATCGCTATTACGCTTGACCGTTATAAGCATATGCCGGATAGCATACCTCTAAAATACATCTGGGTAAACCTTCCAAGTTTTAAACTACATGTTTGGGATCATGATACACTTGTCTTCGAATCTAAAGTGATCTGCGGTAAGCCGTCAACGCCAACGCCGCTGTTAACTGGCAATATTACAAACATGATCACTTATCCAACATGGACAGTGCCTAATAGTATCATCGTTAAGCAGTACCTGCCTAAATTAAAAACAGATCCTACTTATTTAAATAAACTCGGACTTCATCTGATAGATAAGACTGGAAATGTTATTGATCCATTGACACTCAATTTTAAAAAATACACTGCAGGTATTCCATATAATGTTGTACAAGGTAGTGGCGATGATAATTCACTGGGTGTAATGAAATTCAATTTTAATAATCCTTTCGCTATTTATTTGCATGATACCAATCAGCGTTATTTATTTAAAAATGATACCAGGGATCTGAGCCATGGTTGTGTTCGTGTACAGCAATGGGAAAAACTGGCTTTGTATATTATCAGGAACGATAGCCTTGCTTTGAAACCCGGACAAAAACCGTGGTATAATACAGATACTGTAGAGAATTTATTGGCCAATAAAGTAAAAAGATTATTGCCCGTTAGAAATAGGATCCCGGTATACCTGCTTTACTTTACCTGTGAAGGGCAAGACGGTAAACTTGTTTTTTACGATGATATTTACGACAGGGATAAAATATTAAAAGAAAAATACTTCGCTAATAAATAGACTGATAAAGATATTCGATAACGGCCCCTATAAAAAGGGGCTTTTTTATTGAATATTTCTTATTTCGAAATCAGTAAAACAGATTGTATAAAACAGACGATGGTTTATTTGTTACTTTTGCAGTCTGACATTAATAATAGCATTCAAATATTATGGCAAAGATCGGTATCAATATAGCAACAGGGAGTCTGCAGCAAGAAGAGATAATTGTAGGGATCGACCTGGGCACAACAAATAGCTTAGTAGCGATCATTCATCCCGATACAAAACAACCAGTTGCGTTGAAAGAACACAATACCAGTTCATTGGTACCATCCGTTATTCATTTTGATGAAGCAGGTAATATAACTGTGGGCGAAGAAGCAAAAAAGAAATTGATCAGTGAGCCACAGAATACTATTTTTTCTGCGAAACGTTTGATGGGGAAATCGTATAACGATATTAAACAGAACGCTTCTTTTTTCTCTTACAAAGTAATTGATGATAATACAGAAAGCCTGGTAAAAGTTCAGGTAGGTAACAAATTTTATTCTCCGGTAGATCTTTCGTCTTTTATTTTAAAAGAATTAAAACAGCGAGCAGAACATATTTTAAAAACACCTGTCAATAAAGCCGTAATAACGGTGCCTGCGTATTTTAATGATGCACAAAGACAGGCAACAAGAGATGCGGGAAAATTAGCGGGCCTTGATGTATTGCGTATCGTAAATGAACCAACAGCAGCAAGTCTTGCTTATGGACTAGGATTACATAAAGAGGATGAAAAGACGATCGCTGTATATGATCTTGGCGGTGGAACTTTTGATATCTCCATATTAAAAATCAGCAATGGCATATTTGAAGTGTTATCTACGAATGGCGATACTTATTTAGGGGGTGATGATATTGACAATGCGATTGTAAAATTCTGGATACAGCAATCAGGGATCAATGAAGAAGATTTAAGAGCCAATAAAGAATTAACACAAGCCATTCGCTTAAAAGCGGAGGAAGCAAAAATTTATTTATCAGGGAATAATAGTTTTGAAGGAGAATTGAATGGCGATAAATTAACGATCACAAAAGAACAGTTCAATACACTGATACAACCCCTGGTTGATAAAACGGTTACTTGTTGCAGCAATGCATTGAAAGACGCATCATTAAAAGTAAAAGATATTGATGTCGTGGTGATGGTAGGCGGATCTACAAGGGTTCCTTTAGTAAAAGAAAGCATTGGGCATTTTTTTGGAAAGCCTGTAAATGATACGGTCAATCCGGATGAAGTGGTTGCATTAGGCGCAGCGATACAGGCTGATATTTTGGCCGGTAACAATAAAGATTTTTTATTGCTGGATATCACACCGCTTTCTTTAGGCATTGAAACAATGGGAGGTTTAATGGATGTGCTTATTCCACGCAATTCTAAAATACCTAATAAGGCAGCAAGACAATATACTACTTATAAAGACGGGCAAGGCGGCATGAAGATAGCAGTCTACCAGGGCGAGCGCGACATGATAAAGGACAACAGAAAATTGGCTGAATTTAATTTGACAGGTATTCCCGGAATGCCGGCTGGCATGCCAAAAGTGGAAGTAAGTTTTTTAATTAATGCCGATGGTATCCTGGTTGTAAAAGCAAAAGAATTAAGAAGTGGGGTAGAGCAGAGTATCGAAGTGAAATCTCAATTCTCTTTAAGCGATGAAGATGTAGAAAAAATGTTGTTAGATTCTATCACACATGCAAAAGATGATATTGCAACAAGAGCATTGGTTGAAGCAAGAACAGAAGCTGAGCAATTGTTGGAAACAACAGAAAAATTTATTCAGAAAAATGCCGCATTATTATCAAAACAAGAATTGATGGAAACGGCAGCAGCAATGCAGGCTTTACAACTTTCTATCACCATGGAAGATAAGGACCTAATACATACAAAAGTTGAAGAACTGAATGATATTTCAAGGCCATATGCAGAGCGTATCATGGACCAGGCTGTTTCTTTAGCTATGAAAGGGAAAGCAATTTAAATTTTTGCCTTACCGGTAAAAATATGTTTATTCGGTTTTCTTTGATTTAATTACAAAATGCTCTATAGTTTTTGCTGCAAGAATAACAAAGAACGGGTAAATAGAAAGCACGAATCGATTGTGATAATCATCACACTGCAACACTATCGTAAGCGTATATAAAAGAATACTACTAATAAGGAATACGCTGATTTCCTCTCTGAATTTTATATTTTTTACGAATAAACTACCAAACGCAAAAACATACATTGGCAGGATGTTTATTAGAAGATACGCGTTGTGCCTATTGCTATAATAATCTCTTTTCATCAAAAAGAAATAGCACAATTTTATCCATGCATAATGAATAAAATGGCCAAAATTATGACAGATATAATATAATAGTTGATAAATAGGCCCTGCAGTTTTATCTAAATAAAGCGTTGTTGTGTGAATGGTGGACGGCAAATCGCAAATTATATTTTCCTCTTCAAAAGGTTTCGTTATTGTCCAATCTTCAATAGAAGAGAAAATGGTATTTACGATAATATAAAATGCAGTTACTAAAACAATAGAGCTGCAAAATAAAATAATCTTCCACTTTTTATTGGCCGAATAAAAAAGATACAAATAAGTGCTTATCGTAAATAAAATACCCAATGGTCGCGATATGATAGTTAGTAATAACGCGATAGAAATGATAGCAACGTTTCTGATATTGTCAGGCTTATAAAGGATCAGCACCGATAATAATAATAGGATCGAACTATAAAAAACAGATTCGGTATATAAAAAAACTACCCAGCTTTGATAAGGCAAAAAAGCAATCAGGTACAGGATAATTAGTATGGCTGTAATATTATGGAAGATCGTTTTTAACGCTTTGTAAAAAAATAAATAAGCAAAAAGATTAAGACAAGCCTGGATAACAAAAGCACCTACCAAACCGATCTTGATCTTTGTGGCAAAAGCAATAATGAAAATAGTAACTGCATAAAACCAATACCTGGAAGCAGACATGCTTCCATACCGGATAAAATAATCGGCTTCGTAGATATATTTTTCAGCCTCCAGCCGTGTAAATAGACCAAACAAATTGTAGTAGGTTATTACTGATAAAAACCAGCACAGCGCAATGATATATGCACCGTATTTATCCAATAATGATATGGTCGTTGATGGCTTCAATGCAATTATAATAGTATAGTTTGTTTTTTATGAAATCTTTTTCTAACTAATACAGCTAATGGTTGTTCTACCAGTTTATGAAAAATGAATGAAATAAGTATCATGCAAATGAAAGCGATAAATATATTGGTACTGATAAATTTAAAAATATAAGATAGCACAAAAGTAGTGTGCAATAAATAAAATGAATAAGTTGAGTTACCCAGTTGTACCATTACTTTGGAAGAAAGAAACTGGTGTATAAAGCTTTCATAATAAATAAGGCTATAAAAAAAAATTGTAATCCCTACAGGTAACAAAATATTATTTACAATTATACCCGGCCAAGAGTCAGTGGCATGGGGGATTGCATAATGAGCAGCTATGAAATAAAGAAAAGCGACCGATAGTATGATGATGGATAAGCCCAGATACAAAGCCTTATTGCCCAGCCATTCAAAAAAAATATTTTTGATCTCACCCTTTACAATCATCCCTAAAAATATACCACAGGCAAATTCAAAAGCTCTTCCAAAAAAAGTTGAATAAGCGGTAAAAAGAAAGCTGCCAAAAAAATTCTCAAAGGGGAAAAAATGAAAAAATAACGTGAGTAGCAAACCAATACCATAAAATATCAAAACGGTTTTGATAAGTGAGCCTATATTTTTCGCGCATAAAAAAATCAATGGAGATAATAAATAAAATAGTTCTTCAACAGACATGCTCCAGCTTGGTCCAATGCCCGTTAACCAATATTTAGCAGAAAAACCTTTTAACAATGTGACATTTAAAAGGTATAGCTTGATCGTTTCTCTGCCCGAATAATAATGATGGTAGAAGCCGATAAAGAATGTAGCACTGATCAGTATCAACAGGATAGGATATACTCTGGCCATTCTGTTGACAAAATAATTATATAAAGTTGTTTTATTAAAACTGCTTATCTCACTGTATTTGTAATAGATCAAAAAACCGCTTAACACAAAAAAGAAACTAAGAAAGCAATAAAATTCATTCAGGATCGAATATAATACTGGTTGTAAAACCGGAGAGAAAAAATTCAAATGATAAAAGAAAATTAAATAAACGCAAATAGCACGTATGCCTGTTAATGCGGGTATTATTTTCTTTTCATTCATTAATGATGCTTTGTTTGTCGGACGATTATAAAGAAAATGGCTATTACCTGAATTGCATAAAACGATTCACGTATTTACCGATCATATCAAATTCGATATTTACTTCATCCCCTTTTTGTAAAAACTGCATGTTGGTGTGCTCGTAAGTATATGGAATGATAGCAACAGAAAAAGAATCATTGGTTACATTAAAAAGCGTAAGGCTTGTCCCGTTAATAGTAATAGACCCTTTTTCAATGATCAGCGTAGCAAATTTTTTATCAAACTGAAAAGTATATTCCCAACTACCTTGTTTTGTTATTACGTGGCTGCAGGTTGCCGTTGTATCAACATGTCCCTGCACAATATGGCCATCCAGCCTGCCATTCATCTGTAAACATCTTTCAATATTTACCAACATGCCCTTTTCCCAGCTTTTAAGGTTGGTTATAGTCAATGTTTCGTCGATGGCGGTAACACGATGCTGACCATTTTTGATTTCCTCAACGGTAAGACAAACGCCATTGTGCGATACGCTTTGATCGATAGAAAACTCAGCAGATATAGGGGATGTGATCCAAAAAGTACGGTTAGTTCCTGCGGAAATAACCGTCTCGATGGTACCCATTGTTTCAATTATGCCTGTAAACATATGGCAAATTTACTTTTTTTATCATCAAGAATATTTTTTGAAATAATCACCTACCTTATTTGAAAGCGCAACAGCTTTTTTATCAATATACCTGGTATACAAAAAAGATAAGGGTATGGTAATGATTATTGTTATTACAGATGCAATGATCTCGCCTTCTAAATTGTTATGGCCAAAAACAATAAAACATCCCAGCGAACAAATAACAGGGATATGTATCAGGTATAAACTAAAAGATATTTCACCCAGCCAGTAAGGTGTTTTTGCCGACAATATTTTTTTATAGTACGCATTCCTCAAACAGAAATAAATAATAAAAACAGCTACGATCAACATACCGGGAGCAGGAGGAACTTTAATAAAATTCATTATTCCTCTGCCAAAAAGCAACAAGATGAAGCTAAGAATAAAAAGGGGTAAATTATATTGATGTATGTTAGTTTCTATTTTTTTTATTGATAAGATGACCGTGCTTTCTGTTTCTGAAAAATCATAGTCACACAAAACATACCCAATAACAAAAGCCAGTAAGGGCAGCATGTTGAGCGCGATCAGTACGATCGCAATAATTCCATAAAAAATATACCGTTTCGTATTGTGACGTATGATCCCAAACATTCCGAATATAAAAAGTGATCCTAAAAATTCTGGTTGAATTGTCCATAGCACTGAATTGTAAGACTGCTCTTCCTGAAAATTAAAAAATGTTGTAAAAAAACCGGATCTGAATACTTCCAGAATATCGGGTTTGAAATTATACAATCCATCAAGCGTTGTGTTAGGTGGAGTAAAGGTTAAAGCGACTTTGTGGTTATACATCAACCCAAACTTCAATAACAAGTAGGCAAAAAGAATAGAAAAAAATACAGGAATAAACAAACGTATATATCGTTTGGAAGTATAGCTGATCAGGATCTTGTAGGGGTTATCTTTTTTGAAAAAGGCAATGGAGATCACATAAGAACTTAAAAGCCAGAATATCCATACTGCAAGCTCGCCATTGGTAAACAGGATTATTATATGAATGATAAGCGTTTTTAAAAAATACGGCAAAAAAGCAAGATTATTAATGGCAGCGAAAAGAGATATTTCGTGCGTGGGGATAAAAAAAGCTACTCCTAAATGACCCATGAAAACAGCAAAAGCTGCGATCCCGCGCAATCCTTCTAAATATTTGATTTTTTTCATTGATAATCACCGCAATCCGGCTTGAAAAAGTAAGATAAGGATATTTTCAACTTTTCTAATATTGATTTTGAATTTTCAATATTTCAATTATCTTTGCAGTTCTAAAAAACTAC